>NZ_JBHXRX010000002.1:0-225484 GCF_042714995.1 Streptomyces sp. NPDC058665 | reverse complement strand
CCACTAATCCACCCGAAGGCTTCATCGTTCGACTTGCATGTGTTAAGCACGCCGCCAGCGTTCGTCCTGAGCCAGGATCAAACTCTCCGTGAATGTTTACCCGATATCGGGTGACACCACGAGAGCGGAACACCAGGACGGAATAAGACCCGGTGTTCACAGCGTCCTCGCTGTGTTTCTATCAAAGGAACCCAAACCCAACCCACCAAACAAGGTGGACCAGGCCGGGGTATCAACATATCTGGCGTTGACTTTTGGCACGCTGTTGAGTTCTCAAGGAACGGACGCTTCCTTCGGTCCCGTCTCCGGGCCCCTCCGGGCTTTCCCTTCGGTCCTACTGTCTTGCGTTCCCGACTCTATCAGACTCTTTTTGCGTCTCACTTCTCATGGAGAAGCGATCTCAATTAAGAGGTCTAATGGCCTTCGGAGTGGCCCTTTGCCTTTCGGCGAGCCCGACATTATCAGAAACAACGGGGCCGAACTAAATCGGCCGCTGCGATTCGGATGATGTATCGGAAAGCCCCGCGGAAATTCGATTCCCGCTCGGAGCAGAGTAGAGATTAGCTGTCGCTCCCGAGCTTGTCCAACTCCGGGCAACCGTTCAAATCTACCTCCCCACACAGACCATGTCAATGATCGGCACCGATCTCTGTGGAGCGAACTGGAGACTAGCAGGTCAGCGAGCGTCGACGCACATCAGGCTGCCGTGGGCAGCTGGGCGCTCTGGTCGGCGCTCTCCACGTCGCCCGTGTCGCCCTCGCGGGCCGCTCGGCCGCCGAGCACGTACACGTACGCCAGGAAGGCCAGCTCGAAGAAGACGCCGATGGCGATACGTGCCCAGGTCGGCAGGCCTGACGGGGTCACGAAGCCCTCGATCAGGCCCGACACGAAGAGGATCAGTGCCAGTCCGATCGCCATGCCGACCGCCGCCCGGCCCTGCTGGGCCAGTGCCGTGCGACGTGTGTACGGACCGGGGTCGATCAGGGTCCAGCCGAGCCGGAGGCCCGTACCCGCCGCGACGAAGACAGCCGTCAGTTCGAGCAGGCCGTGGGGCAGGATCAGGCCGAGGAAGGTGTCCAGTCGGCCGGCGGACGACATGAGGCCGATGCCGACGCCGAGGTTGAACATGTTGAGAAAGAGGATCCAGATCACCGGGAAGCAGAGGAAGGCGCCGAGGACGAGGCACATGGCGGCGGCCTGGGCGTTGTTCGTCCATACCTGGGCCGCGAAGGACGCTGCCGGGTGACTTGAGTAGTAGGTCTCGTACTCGCCGCCGGGTCGGGTCATCTGCCGGAGGTCGTCGGGGGCCGCGATCGCCGACTGGACCTCGGGGTGCGTGCCTATCCACCAGCCGATGACCGAGGCGACGAGCACCGAGAGCAGGGCGACCGGTATCCACCAGTGCCGGGAGCGGTACATGGCGGCGGGGAAACCGGCCGTAAGGAAGCGTGCGGCGTCGCGCCAGCCGGCGCGGCGGGTGCCGGTGACCACGGAGCGGGCGCGCGCGACCAGTTGGGTCAGGCGCCCGATGAGCATGGGATCCGGGGCGCTGGACTGGATCAGGGAGAGATGGGTGGCTGTGCGCTGGTAGAGGGCGACGAGTTCGTCCGCCTCGGCACCTGTGAGGTGCCGTCCACGGCGAAGGAGAAGTTCCAGACGGTCCCACTCAGGTCGGTGGGCCGAGACGAAGACGTCGAGATCCATGGTCGGCTGCTGCTCCAGGCACTGGGTGCGTACGGTCCGTACTACTGCGGCACGTTGCAGGCCAGCTTGGCAGACTGAGCTGTCCGGGGGCAGAGAAGGTCGGCGAAGGGTGAGCACCGGTGAATGAGCTTGTCACGGGCGACGCGGTCGTATTGGGGCTGCGCCCCGCGAGGCTGCCGAGCCGGGCGTTGGCCGTCGTCATCGACCTGGTGGTGGTGTGGGCCGGGTACATCGTGGTGTCGATCGTCCTCGCCGTGGCGACGGATTCGCTGGACACCGCAGCAGTGGCGGCGCTCGCCGTCGCGAGCTTCCTACTGATACCGGTGGGAGTGCCGATCGCGGTGGAAACCCTCAGTCACGGACGGTCGTTGGGGAAGCTCGCCTGCGGCCTGCGGGTGGTGCGTGACGACGGCGGGCCCATTCGCTTCCGGCACGCGCTGGTGCGCGGGGCGATCGGTGTGGTGGAGCTGCTCATGTCCTTCGGGGTCATCGCGTGCATCGCTTCGCTCGTGTCGGCGCGCGGGCGTCGGGTCGGGGATCTGTTCGCCGGGACGCTGGTCGTACGCGAGCGTGTGCCGGCCGATCGGGCCCCCGCCGTACCGCCACCGCCCCCGTGGCTCGTCGGGCGCTTCGCCGAGCTGGACCTGTCGTCGGTGCCCGACGATCTGTGGCTGGCCGTACGGCAGTACCTGACCCGGATGAGCCAACTCGACGCCGGCGTCGGGTGGTCGATGGCGCAGCGGCTGGCCGGTGATCTGGCGGTACGTACGGGCGTGCCGCTTCCGCACGGCGTACCGCCGGCGGCGTATCTCGCGGCTGTGGTCAATGAACGCCAGGCGCGGGACGCCCGGCGGGCCTTCGGCTCCGGTGCGGCGACGGCTGGTCGGTCCGCGCCCGGCACGCCGCCCGGCGCGGTCGCTCCCGCCCGCTCGTCAGTGCGTCGCCCTGAGGTCGTGGCACCGCAGGACGCGAGGCCCGTGGAGGTGGCGCGGGACGCGGTGGAGGCGGCGAGTGGGGAGCCGGGGCCGACCGCTCCCCCGGCCTCCGGGTTCGCGCCGCCCGCCTAGGCCGTCTCAGGGCGGGGCGGACGGCGGGGTTTCGAGGTCTTCGAGCTCGATGCCCGGCGCCGCGAGGACCACGTCGCCACTGATGTGGACGCTGTGCTGTTCACCGGTGTCCAGGGCGCTGACCTGGTACTCGTCCACGGTCAGAGGTCCATTGTCAGTGGCATGCGCTTCACTGCTCAGCAGCGCCCAGGACTGGTCGACGGTTCGGGGGGCGAGGACCGGGTCCGTGAAGGCGACGAGACGGACTCGGGTCGCCGGGGAAGCGGGGGTGAGACGGAGAAGGCGGGTGATCGCGACGAGGAAGGCGGGCGATGTGCCGGTGAAGGCGTGTGCGCGGACGTTGCCTTCGGTGGCTTCGGTGCCGGTGGGGTCGGTCCGGACCCAGGTGACGCCGTCGAGCGCGGCTCCACGGACCTGCCAGCTTGCCGCGTGCAGTTCGAGACGGATGGGGCGGCCGAGTTCGTCGAGGGTGAGGTCGACGGAGCCTGCGTGGTCGCCCCCGGGGGCGGTGATCTGGGAGACGTAGCGCCAGCCGGAGGGGCCCGGCGCGCAGTGAAAGTGTTCTTCGCCGAGGGGGGTGTGGTCGTGCGGATCGTGGAGTGAGTAGCGGCCACGGGGCATGGGCGGGAGTCCTTCGGTGTCCTCCGGGCCGTGCTGGGAGGGGCCCGGCCGTGGGAGCGCACGGCGGTGCCGCTCGCGTACGTACGAACCACATGGGACCAGCGGCCGGTGGAACCAGGGGCGGGAAAGCGGGGCAGGCCCCCAACACGGGGGTGTGGGGGCCTGCCCGTACCGCTGGGTGTCAGCGGCGGTGCCTGTGGATCAGTAGCGGTAGTGGTCGGGCTTGTACGGGCCCTCGACCTTCACTCCGATGTACGCGGCCTGCTCGGGGCGGAGTGTCGTGAGCTTCACGCCGAGCGCGTCGAGGTGGAGGCGGGCGACCTTCTCGTCGAGGTGCTTGGGCAGCACGTAGACGTCGGTCGGGTACTCCTCCGGCTTGGTGAAGAGCTCGATCTGGGCCAGCGTCTGGTCCGCGAAGGAGTTGGACATCACGAAGGAGGGGTGACCGGTCGCGTTGCCGAGGTTCAGCAGGCGGCCCTCGGAGAGGACGATCAGCGTCTTGCCGTCGGGGAACGTCCAGGTGTGGACCTGGGGCTTGACCTCGTCCTTGACGATGCCGGGGACCTGCGCCAGGCCGGCCATGTCGATCTCATTGTCGAAGTGGCCGATGTTCCCGACGATCGCCTGGTGCTTCATCTTGGCCATGTCGGCGGCCATGATGATGTCCTTGTTGCCCGTCGTGGTGACGAAGATGTCGGCGATGCCGACGACGTCGTCCAGCGTCGCGACCTGGTAGCCGTCCATGGCCGCCTGGAGCGCGCAGATCGGGTCGATCTCGGTGATGATCACGCGGGCGCCCTGGCCGCGCAGGGACTCGGCGCAGCCCTTGCCCACGTCGCCGTAGCCGAAGACGACGGCGACCTTACCGCCGATCAGTACGTCGGTGGCACGGTTGATGCCGTCGATCAGGGAGTGGCGGCAGCCGTACTTGTTGTCGAACTTCGACTTGGTCACGGCGTCGTTCACGTTGATCGCCGGGAAGAGGAGGGTGCCGTCGCGGTGCATCTCGTAGAGACGGTGGACACCCGTCGTGGTCTCCTCGGTGACGCCGCGGATCTCGGACGCCAGGAGGGTCCACTTCTGCGGGTTATCCGTGAGAGTGCGGTTGAGCAGACGGAGAATGTAGCCGTACTCCTCGCTGTCCGCCGTCGCCGGGTCCGGGGCCTCGCCTGCCTTCTCGAACTCGACGCCCTTGTGGACGAGCAGAGTGGCGTCGCCACCGTCGTCCAGGATCATGTTCGGGCCGCCGGTGGAGGAGTTGGGCCAGGTCAGGGCCTGCTCCGTGCACCACCAGTACTCTTCCAGCGTCTCGCCCTTCCAGGCGAAGACGGGGATGCCCTGCGGGCTGTCCGGGGTGCCCTTCGGGCCGACGGCCACCGCGGCGGCGGCGTGGTCCTGGGTGGAGAAGATGTTGCAGGAGGCCCAGCGGACGTCGGCGCCGAGCGCGACCAGCGTCTCGATGAGGACGGCGGTCTGCACGGTCATGTGCAGGGAGCCGGTGATGCGGGCCCCGGCGAGGGGCTGCGCCTCGGCGTACTCCTCGCGGATCGACATCAGGCCGGGCATCTCGTGCTCGGCGAGGGTGATCTCCTTGCGGCCGAACTCGGCAAGCGAGAGGTCGGCGACCTTGAAGTCCTGTCGGTTGGCGACAGTGGTCATAGCGAGCTGCTCCTCGTAAAGGGGTCGAGGGTGGGTACGGCTGACTTTGCGGCGGCGGGCATACGAATGCCCGGACGTACGCAACGCAGTCCGTCGGAGGCCCTCTCTCCCTCGGCCGGTCCGCGCCGCAGACCGCCCGACCGCCATCAGCAGCGACGTCTGGCTCTGATGACGAATCTACACCGATCGGCCCAGCCGCCCCACAGCGCACCGGTGCCCGCTCCTTGTCCCCGACGGGCCCCGAAGGGTCCCCAACTCGGGCCTCAGGGGCTTTCACCGCACGTCGTGAGCTCGTACGGACAGCTCGTCCGTACGGAGGCCCCGGCGCGAGATGCGCCGGGGCCTCCGTACTGATGTGCGCGGGTGATCAGTGGTCGTTGTCAGCCTCAGGAGTGGCCTCGGGGGCAGCCTCGGCGGTCGCGCCGGGACCCGTCTCCGGCGTCGGCTCGACGTCCGTGACGCCAGGCGACTTGGCCGGGTTGGTGCCCGCCGCTGCCGCGGCCTCGCTGTAGATGTCCGGTTCCAGGTAGATCACCCGGGCGATCGGGACCGCCTCGCGGATCCGCGACTCGGCCGCGTTGATCGCGTGCGCGATCTCGGCCGCCGTGTCGTCGTGCTCGACCGCGATCTTGGCCGCCACCAGCAGTTCCTCGGGACCGAGGTGGAGCGTGCGCATGTGGATGATGCCGGTGACGACGTCGCCGTCGACCATGGCCGCCTTGATCTTCTCCACGTCCTCCAGGCCGGCGGCCTCGCCGAGCAGCAGGGACTTCGTCTCGGCCGCCAGAACGATCGCGATCACGATGAGCAGGATGCCGATGCAGAGCGTGCCGATGCCGTCCCAGACGCCGTCCCCGGTGGCGAGTGACAGGCTCACGCCCAGAAGGGCGAGGATCAGACCGACCAGCGCGCCGAGGTCCTCCAGCAGGACGACCGGGAGCTCGGGAGCCTTGGAGTGCCGGATGAACTCCTTCCACGAGCGCTTGCCGCGCGTCGCGTTGGACTCCTTTATGGCCGTACGGAACGAGAACGACTCGGCGATGATCGCGAACACGAGGACGCCGACCGGCCAGTACCAGGCCTCGATCTCGTGCGGGTGCTTGATCTTCTCGTAGCCCTCGTAGATGGCGAACATGCCACCGACGGAGAAGAGCACGATGGAGACGAGGAACGCGTAGATGTAACGCTCACGGCCGTAACCGAACGGGTGCTCCGGGGTCGCCTCGCGCTTCGCCTTCTTGCCGCCCAGGAGCAGCAGCCCCTGGTTTCCGGAGTCGGCGAGCGAGTGCACGCTCTCGGCGAGCATCGACGACGAACCACTGAAGAGGAACGCCACGAACTTGGCTACTGCGATCGCGAGGTTCGCGGCGAGCGCCGCCACGATCGCCTTGGTTCCGCCTGACGCGCTCATGGGTGCGGTGGATCCCTTCCTCGGTCTGCGGCCCTGGCGCCGCGGGTACGGCGGGACATTGTTGCAGCCGCCGGAGCGGGCCGTGCGCGAAGCGTGGGTTCAGGCGATGACGGTGGCACGGAAGACCGTGCCCGTACCGGTCAGTTCGGTCTTTTCGCCGGCCGGGACGAAGACCGAACCGCCCGGCGCCAGGTCGAAGTCGTTGGCGCGCGGCGTGCCTTGTGTGCAGAGGAGGATCTGCGGGGTTCCCGTGGTGAGTTCGCGGGGTTCCGCACCGGGTGCCAGGACATAGCGGGACAGACGGAACTCATCGATCGGGGTGTCGTACAGCTCTTCGCCGGACGGCGAAACCTCGGGGCGGAGCACGGCGGCATCGTTCGCCTCGAAGCGCACGATGCGGAGCAGTTCGGGCACGTCGACGTGTTTGGGGGTGAGGCCGCAGCGCAGGACGTTGTCCGAGTTGGCCATGATCTCGACGCCCAGGCCGTTCAGATACGCGTGCGGGACGCCGGCGCCGAGGAAGAGGGCTTCGCCGGGCTGGAGTTGTACGTGGTTGAGCAGCATGGCCGCGATGACGCCCGGATCTCCGGGGTAATGGTGGGCGATCGACACATATGGCGAGTACTCGCCGCCGAGGCGTGCGGCGGCTTCGGCGGAGGAATGAACTGTGTGGGACATCTCGTCGGGGTCGGCGGTCAGCACGGCGGTGAGGACCTCGCGCAGCGCGGCTTCCTCGGGGTGCGCGTGCAGAAGGTCGACGTACGGCTTGAGCGAATCGACGTCCAGCCGGGCAAGGAATTCGGCGGTCTGGTCGGGGGCGCGGAAGCCGCAGAGACCGTCGAAGGGGGTGAGGGCGCAGATCAGTTCGGGCTTGTGGTTGGCGTCCTTGTAGTTGCGGTGCGGCGCGTCGATGGGGACGCCCTGGCGCTCTTCCGCCGCGAAGCCCTCCTTCGCCTGGGCGAGGTTGGGATGGACCTGAAGGGAGAGAGGGGCACCCGCGGCGAGGAGTTTGAGGAGGAAGGGGAGGCGTGGACCGAATTTCTTGACGGTGGGGGTGCCGAGTTCCGCCTCGGGGGCGGCTGCGATGACTTCGGAGAGGGGGTGTTCGAGCGGGGTGGTGGTGCGGTTGATACGGGACGGGGCTCCCGGGTGGGCGCCCATCCACATCTCGGCCTGGGGCTCGCCGGTGGGGGCGGTGCCGAGCAGCTCCGGGATGGCGGTCGTGGAGCCCCAGGCATAGGGGCGCACAGTGTTGGAGAGGCGGTCCATGGGGTGCTTTCTAGTCGCGTGACGGTGAGTCGGCGGTGCGAAGTCGGGGGTGTATGAGGTGAGTTCAGCGCGGGAGTCGGCCAGGGGAATTGGTGGGAGTCATTCGCGGTTGCCGGAGGCCAGGGCCAGGTAAACGGCCGTGAAGTCGGTGACGGCGACGAGTTCCGCGAGGGCTTCGAGTTCGCTGCCCTCCTGCGGTTCCAGTTCGCTGATGGCCGTCTCGTGGCTGATGGCTAGTTCCCGGGCCGCAGGTGCCGCGGTCAGTCCGCCGACGGGCCGGTCGCGGAGCAGCACGACACGGGCGCGCAGAGCCTGGGGCTCCTCGACGCGGTCGCGGAAGAAGTCGTCGGGGTCGGCGGCGCCTCCGGCGAAGTCGCCGCCCAGGAGGAGGCCGTGCGCGGGCAGTGCGCCCGGAAGCTCGGCCGCGAGTGCGGGGCGGCCGGACAACTCGGCCAGTACGGCGGCGAAGCGGCGGCCGACGGGGGCGGCGGTCGTGCCTTCCGTCCAGATCAGCGGGAGGCTCTCGGCGAGTTCGGCGGCCAGGGTCTTGGCCGGGTTGCTGTACGTCGCGATGGCCGGGCCGCAGCGCTCCGCCGTGCTGTCGAGGCGGTCGGCGACAAGCTGAAGCGTCTCGGCCGAGGCGGTGAGCAGTCCGACGCGGTCGAGAAGGGAGAGAAGGGGGGTGAACAGCGCCCAGAGGGCACCCGGGCTCGCGGCCTGGGTCTCCTCGTACTGCTCCTGTGGTGTCGGCGCCATGGGCACGGCGAGACCGCGACTGCCGCCGACGGACTCGCTGAGCGGGGATTGGCGTGGGGCGACGGCGACGACGGTGCAGCCGCGGCGGTAGGCCTGCTCGGCGAGGAGGGCCAGGCCGGGTTCGCCGCCGTCGGTGGTGGCGATCAGGAGGAGGTCGACGGAACCGGCCCAGCCGGGGAGTGCCCACCGCAGGGCGCCCGCGGCGGGGGCGACGCCGGTGGGGCGCAGCAGGGTGACGGGCGCGGCGGCGCCGGCGAGTGCGCCGAGCAGGTCGGCGACGCCGAGTGCGGCGGTGCCGGAGCCGGCGAACAGTACGGCGCGGGGGCGGCCCTCCGGGTTGAGATGGCCGATGCCCGCCTCGGCGGCGTGCCGGACGGCGGTACGGACGCGTGCCCCGGCCTCCGCGGCGCCGAGGAGGAGCCCACGGTGGTCGGCGCGGGCCAGCGCGTCTGGCGCGTCGAGCAAGGACTCGTCGAGCATGGCGGGGTGGTTCTCCGATCGCCGGGCGCCGTGGTCGGCGCGTGAGCACGGGTGGTGGCGGTGGCGTTTCGCGGGCGGCCTCCGGGGCGGGGCTCATGCCCGCCGCGGAGCGGCTGATGACTCCTTGGTGCGTGCGATCGCTGGGCGGACGGCCGCTCTCGTACCGGATGTACTTGAGCGACTGAACAACGCCGCGAGCGCGCGTGCGGGGTCGTAAGCCGGACGGACCTCGCGGGCACGCGCTAAGGCCGCGTCTTCAAAGTAGCGCCGTCCGCCTGCAGGGCGGGGGCTGCGGCGTCTGGTGCGGTGGTGCTTCGCACGGCGGAGGATCGTGCTCGTACTGGGCGTACTCGCACGACTCCGAACAACGCGGCGAGGTGCCGTGCCAGGCGTCGTGGGCCAGGCGGGACTTCGAAGACACGGCCTAGGCGGGGCGGCGGGCCTCGTCGACGAGGAGTACGGGGATGTCGTCCCGGACCGGGTAGGCCAGGCCGCAGTCCTCGCCGGTGCAGATCAGCTCGGGAGTGTCGTCCGCCGTGTGGTCGCTGAGCGGCGCGTGGCAGGCCGGGCAGGCGAGGATCTCCAGGAGGCCGGCTTCGAGCGGCATGTGGTGGGTGTCCCTTCGAACGAGCTGAGGCGTGCGGAGTGGTGCGGATCGAGCCACATCAGCCTACCGCCGGAGGGTTGCGCGGGGCTCGCTCCGGGGCTGGAGCTGGGGCTGAGGGCGAGAGCGGGCCGAGCACCGCACGCGCGCCTCAACCCTGCGGCTGGCTCCTCCCCGAAAACTGGGGTGCCCCCCAGGCCCCCAGCCCCCCCCGCTTCCGCGAGAGCCCGGTCGCGTCCTCAGGACCGGATCAGGGCGAGGGCCTCGTCCCTGATCTTGGACATGGTCGGTTCGTCGCGGGCCTCCACGTTGAGGCGCAGCAGCGGTTCGGTGTTGGAGGCGCGGAGGTTGAACCACCAGTCGGCGGTGGTCACCGTCAAGCCGTCGAGGTCGTCGAGCGTCACGCCCTCGCGGTCGGCGAAGGCTTTCCGTACCGCGTCGAGGCGGGCCGTCTGGTCGCCCACCGTGGAGTTGATCTCGCCCGAGCCCGCGTACCGGTCGTAGGAGGCGACGAGTTCGGAGAGCGGGCCGTCCTGTCCGCCGAGCGCGGCTAGGACGTGGAGCGCGGCCAGCATGCCCGTGTCCGCGTTCCAGAACTCGCGGAAGTAGTAGTGCGCCGAGTGCTCGCCGCCGAAGATCGCGCCGGTGCGGGCCATCTCCTGCTTGATGAAGGAGTGGCCCACGCGCGTACGGACCGGGGTGCCGCCGCGCTCCCTGATGACCTCGGGCACCGACGAGGAGGTGATCAGGTTGTGGATCACCGTGCCGCCGGGGTGCTTGGCGAGTTCACGCTCGGCGACCAGGGCCGTGATCGCCGACGGTGAGACTCCTCTCCCCCGCTCGTCGACGACGAAGCAGCGGTCGGCGTCGCCGTCGAACGCGAGGCCCAGGTCCGCGCCTTCGGCCAGGACACGGGCCTGGAGGTCCACGATGTTCTTGGGGTCGAGCGGGTTGGCCTCGTGGTTGGGGAACGTGCCGTCCAGCTCGAAGTACATCGGGACCAGGTCGACAGGCAGCGGCGCGAGGACCGTGGGGACGGTGTGGCCCCCCATCCCGTTCCCCGCGTCGACCACGACCTTCAGCGGGCGGATCGCCGAGAGATCGACCAGGGACAGCAGATGTGCCGCGTAGTCGTTCAACGTGTCACTCTGCGTGAGGGTTCCCGGCTTCGCCGCCGGTTCCGGAGGCCCTTCGGCCAGCCATGTCTCGACCAGCGCGCGGATCTCCGCCAGGCCGGTGTCCTGCCCCACCGGCGCTGCGCCCGAGCGGCACATCTTGATGCCGTTGTACTGGGCCGGGTTGTGCGACGCGGTGAACATCGCGCCCGGCAGGTCCAGCGCCCCGCTCGCGTAGTACAGCTGGTCCGTCGAGCAGAGCCCGATCAGCGTGGCGTCCGCCCCCCGCCGGACGGCGCCCCTGGCGAAGCTCGCCGACAGATGGGGCGAGGAGGGCCGCATGTCGTGACCGACGACGATCGCCGTGGCGCCCGTGACTTCCACGAAGGCCGCCCCGAACAGCTCGACGAGCCCGTCGTCGACTTGGTCCGGGTATACGCCACGTACGTCGTACGCCTTCACGATCTGGCCCAAGTCGGCCACGGCCACCCCTCCTGAGGTCTCTGCGGACAGTCAGCACAAACTACCCGCCCCGAGGAGGGGCCCGGAGGGCGCGACCCCGCGCCGGACACGCCCTAAGGCAGCATCCAGTCCAGTACGAAGGTGCTCTGTCCCACCACGATCAGGCACATCACCAGCAGCAGCCCGAGGCTCCACGGCAGGACCTTCCTGAGGAGGTCCCCTTCCTTGCCGGCGAGACCGACCGCGGCGCACGCGATGGTCAGATTCTGTGGGGAGATCATCTTGCCGAGCACACCGCCGGAGCTGTTCGCCGCGGCCAGCAGTTCGGGCGACAGGCCGGATTCGCGGGCGGCCGTCACCTGGAGGGCGCCGAAAAGCGCGTTGGCCGAGGTGTCGGAGCCCGTGACGGCGACCCCGAACCACCCCAGCACCGGCGAGAGGAACGCCAGCCCCGCGCCCGCCGCCGCGACGAAGTGGCCGATGGTGGCGGCCTGTCCGGAGAGGTTCATGACGTAGGCGAGGGCCAGCACCGAGACGACGGTGAGGATCGCGTACCGCAGTTCGCGCACCGTTGCCGCCCACTCCTTGAGCGCGTCCTTCGCCTTGAGCCCGATCACCCCGGCCGTCAGGAGGCCGGCGATCAGGACGAGCGTGCCGCCGGTCGAAATGAGCGGCAGCGAGAAGACGTTGGCCCCGACCGGCTTCCCCTCGGAGTCGGCGACGTCGAGGAAGGGCCAGTCGAAGGACTGCGTCGCCTTGGCCAGCAGGTCCTTGATCGGCGGTATCTGCGCGACGGAGAAGATCACCACGATCAGTCCGTACGGAGCGTAGGCGCGGAGGATTTCGCGGCGGTCGTCCTCAACGTCCAGGTCCTCGCTGCGCGCGCCCGTCAGTACGGAGGTGCGCACCGCCTCGGAGGCCGGCTTGCGCGCTCCGGGCACGGCGAGCAGCGCGGCGGCGCCCACCAGCGCGGCCCCGATGTCGGCGAGTTGGGCGGAGACGTAGTTGGAAGCCACGAACTGCGCGACACCGAAGGCGAGTCCGCACGCGAGGGCGGGCGCCCAGGTCTCGCGGAGCCCCCGCTTGCCGTCGACGAGCCCGACGAGCACCAGGGGTACGACAACGGCGAGCAGCGGCGTCTGGCGGCCGACGACGGAGGCGACGGTGTCCAGAGGCAGTCCGGTTACCTGGGCCAGGGTCACCACCGGGGTGCCCATCGCGCCGAAGGCCACGGGCGCGGTGTTGGCCACAAGGGCGACGACCGCCGCCTTGACCGGGTCGAAGCCGATCGCCACGAGCATCACCGCGGAGATGGCGACCGGAGCGCCGAAACCGGCGAGCGCTTCGAGGAGTGCGCCGAAGCAGAAGGCGACGACGAGCGCCTGGATGCGCGGATCGTCGGAGAATCGCCCGAACGAGCGGCGCAGGATGTCGAAGTGCTGGGTGCGGACCGTCATCCGGTACACCCAGAGGGCGTTGACGACGATCCACATGATCGGGAAGAGGCCGAAGACGATGCCCTGTGCGCCGGCGGAGACGGTCTGGCCGATCGGCATCCCGAACGCGAGCCAGCCGACCAGAGCGGCGACGGCCAGGCCGATCAGCCCGGCGCGATGAGCCTTCATACGGACGGCGCCGAGCAGCACCAGCACGGTGATCAGGGGAAGCGCGGCGACCAGGGCGGACAGGCCGAGTGAATCGGCGACGGGTTCCAGTTGCTGTTCGAACACGACAGGGCCTCCGAATTCCGCGATGCGGAAAGTGATCTCTCACGGCTGGAGGGAATGATCGTGTCCACGACAAAAGAGGTCAATGGCCCGTGCAGGATCCGTCACGGAATCCGCTGGAAGGATTCAGGACGACCGAAGGGGCAGGCGGGGACGGGAGAGCCGGTGGACTCAGGAATCGGGGGACCGCAGCACCCGCAGGTGCGCACGGCGCCCGACCTCGGCCTGGTCCGCCGCGCGCGGTCCGTTGCCGCCGGGTCCGCCCGGCCGCTCCGGTGGGCGCGCGGCCTCACGTACGGCGTTCGCCAGGGCTTCCAGATCGTCGCCGCTGGGGCGGGCGGGCGCGGATCCGTCCGTGAGCCGGACGACCTCCCAGCCGCGGGGCGCGGTGAGTCTCTCGCTGTGTTCGGCGCACAGGTCGTAGCAGTGGGGCTCGGCATACGTGGCGAGCGGACCGAGGACCGCGGTCGAATCGGCATAGACGTACGTCAGTGTCGCGACAGCGGAACGGCCGCACGCGGTGCGCGAACAGCGACGTACAGGGCTCACGATGTTGGACGGTACCGCACTCTTGAGCGGGCCGCGACGACTCTCCCCCACGTCACTCCACCGTGTCGTGACGTGACGTTTACCCCGCCCGACACTCGTGCAACTGCCCTGACCTGCGCGGGAAGAACGGTAATCGATCAATCACCGTCAGTGACGCAGTCATTACTTGGGGCAAATCCCGCCAATGAAGGCGAGTTCCACGATCCGGCGGACGTAGCGAAACGAGCCCAAGCTTGGCCGGAATGCTCAATTTGCGACATGACGTCCGGCGGGCCCGTCGGGCACCGTCGCGGCGTCCCCCCGGAGAGCTACCCTGCGTCAGTGATGGACAGTCCCGCACCGCAGCAGCCGACCGAGCCGAGACCCCGCCGCCGAGACCGCCACGGCCGCGGTATGCGGGGGCCGGTCGCCCCGCCGCAGGTCCCGCTCTCGGCGAGCCGCTCGGACTCGTTCCGTGATCTCGTCCAGGACTCGGTGGAGCGGCTGGAGCGGCGCTGGCCCCAGCTGGCGGAGATCGACTTCCTGGTGCTGGACGTGCCCGGCGCCGACGACGAGTCGGTACCGCTCGGCCGGTCCGTCCCCGAGGGCAAGAACCGGCCCGCGCGCATCGTCGTCTACCGGCGGCCTGTCGAGATCCGTACGAAGAACCGTGAGGAGCGCGCCATGCTCGTCCACGAGGTCGTGGTCGAGCAGGTCGCCGAACTGCTCGGGCTCGCACCGGAATCCGTCGATCCCCGGTACGGCCAGGACTGACCGCCGCGAGAACCACCGGTTCCCGCGGCGTCACTTCAGTACGGAGAGGTCTTCCTTCGTCGCCGGTACGGACACCATGCCCCGGTCGTCCGGCATCGTCTGCACCGTGAACAGCGGTACGCCGTCTTTCGTCTCGCCGAGTGTGCGCGCCGCGTAGACGGGGCCGCCCGACTCGGATTCGACCGTCAGCGCGTACGAGCCCTTGAGCCCCGTCGGTACCGGCGGGGTGACGGCCTGCGTCGTGCCGCCCTTGACCGTGTACGTCTTGACGACCTGCGCACCGCCCTCGCTGCCCGCCGAGGCCGTGACCTTGACCTTCCCCGTCCCGCTCGGCGCGGTGAGGGACAGTGTCGAGCCCTTGGCGCGGTTGTCGGCGACCGTGGCGCGCTCCGTCACGGGGCCGGTCGCGGGGATGAAGGCGACCTCCTGGTCGGTGCCCTTGCCCCGTACGACGCGCAGCGCGGCGACCACCGGGGTCTCCCTCCCGCCTTCCGCCGGACCGACGATCACCGAACCGGCCTCACCCTTGGTGACGTCTCCCAGGTCGAGCGAGGCCGTCATGCCGGACTTGACGTTGAGCGTCTCGCCGGCCGTGGCCGGGACGATCGTGCCGCTCTTGCCCGCCAGTTGCACCTTCAGTTCCGCGTCGTCCTCGCCGGGCGCGAAGACCACCAGTCGTACGGAGGTGGCGTCCTCCGGGACTCCGGGGAGTACGGCGCGGGGCGCCGCGTCGGCGGAGGCGGCCAGCCAGTCGCCGCCCGCCTTCTCCTCGGCGGCGTTCACCACCGCGCCCACACGGCCGGTGCGGGTGCTGACGTGGACGGTGACGTTCGGCTCGGCGTCCGCCGTGAGGGTGGACAGCAGGACGGGGACGCTGGAGCGCGCCGGGACCGGAATGCCCTCTCCCGTACTGGACTTGAGCGTGCCCTCCTTGCCGTACAGCGCGACGTCGGCGACGGCGGCCGTCTCGTCCGGGTTGGTGAGGTGGACGTAGTCCTGGCGCGACTTGTCCGTGGAGGCGCCCGGGAACCAGAAGTCGGTGTCGGGCGGGGTGCAGCTCATGCCGTACAGCGCACGCGATTCGCCGCCCGTGATCGTGGTGGTCTGCTGAGTGGTCCAGCCGGGCGCGAGAGCGCCGGTGGCGGATCCGACGAGCGCGGGGGCGTCCGCGGCGTTCTTGGTCGCTGAGACGGGCTTGCCGGGGCCCTTGACGGCCAGGAACGGCTTGACCTTCGCGTCCGCCCCGTCCGCCGCGGGCTTCTTGGCCTCGTCCTTGGTCCCGTCCTCGTTGGTCTCGTCCTCGTTGGCCGGTTCGTCGCTGGCCGGGTCGTCCGCCGTCTCCTCGTCCGTCTTCTTCTCGTCCGCGGCGGCGTCCTCGGTGTCGTCCAAGGGCGCGACGGACGGCGCCAGTTCGGCCGCACCGCCCGTCCCCCCGCCCGCCGTGCCGCCGGGGGTGAAGGACGTGTACACCGTCTCGGCGAGCTCCGACGTGCTGGGCGCGGGACAGAGCAGGCTGCTGCGCTCCACGGGAAGCCGCGCGGCCGTCTTCGCCGTCGCCGTCGTGTCGTCGGCGTCCGGCGCGGTGACGGCGGCGAACCCGGTGACCGCGGCGAGCGCGGTGGCGGCCGCGAGGAGGGAGAGTGTCGTGCGGTTCACCGGTTGCTGCTCCCGTCGGGACGCTGCTCGTTCTCGTTGCCGTCCGTGTACGGCTGTTGGGTGTCGCCGTAGGGCTGCTGCCCTTCCACGTACGGCTGTTGGACGGCGTATCCGTACTGGTCGTACTGGACCGCCGCCTGCTGCTGGTACTGGTCCGCCGGGTACTGCTGGTAGACCTGGTATCCGTCGGCGTCGTACTGCGGGGCGCCTTCGTACTGAGGAGCGCCCTCGTACTGCTGCTGCGCGCCCTGGTAGGAGGCGCCTTCGTACTGCTGCTGTTCATTCGTGGCGTACGAGCCGTAGTCCGCGCCCTGGTAGGCCGTCTGGGCCTGCTGCCCGTCCCACTCTCCGTACGACTGCTGCTGCGGTACGGCCGCAGCGGCGACGTACGGATCCGCCACCGGCTCCGGAGGCAGGACCTCGGCGGCCTCGGACGCGACGGCCGCTTCCCCGGTCTCGGGACCGGCCTGCGCCTCCGCTTCCGCCTCCGCCGCGGCCCGCAGCCTGCGCGCCCTTCGGCCCTCGCCCGACACGGGCTGCGCGGGCACGTCGGCGCGCTCATCGGGCAGGTCGTCGTCGATCTCCTTGCGCCGCCCCGGCAGGGCGAGCACGAGCAGCACGACGGCGAGCGCGCCCTGTGCCCAGACCCACGCGGTGTGGGTGAACGTGTCCTCGTACGTGAGGTCGAGCCGGCCGCCGTCGGCGGGGAGCTGGAATCCCTGAGCCCAGCCGTCGACGGTCGTCTTCTCCAGGACGCGGCCGTCGAGCGTGGCCTGCCAGCCCTCGGCGGCCCGGTCGGCGATCCGCAGGACCCGCCCGTCCTTGCCGGCCGGGATGTCGGTGTGGGCCTCGACCGTGGACGACCCGACGGGCAGCGGCTCGGCGTCGCTCTCGCCCTCGATGATCGTGGCCCGCGAGATCTGGCGGTCGACGCGCCACAGCGCGCTGCCGTCGAGCTGGCTGAGTCGGCTGAGTCCAGGGGTGGCGTCGAGCACGCGCGACATCTGCGCCGGGGCGCCGTCCCGTACGAGGACGTAGCGGATCGCGAAGCCG
The DNA here is from genome assembly GCF_042714995.1 of Streptomyces sp. NPDC058665. Lineage (NCBI taxonomy): Bacteria > Bacillati > Actinomycetota > Actinomycetes > Kitasatosporales > Streptomycetaceae > Streptomyces > Streptomyces sp. NPDC058665. The sequence goes on along the minus strand of NZ_JBHXRX010000002.1, from coordinate 208,598 downwards.
CTGAGCTGGTCGGTCTGGTCGGCTCCCGAGCCCGCTACGAGGCGCCCTACGACCTTGTCGAGACCGGGGTCGCTGCCGCCCGACTCGGTCAGCTCGGCGTCACCGATCCGGCCGCCCGAGCCTCGTACGAGCGAGTACGAGACCTCCGCGGGCGACGTACCGCCGAGGATCAGCGTGCGCGGCTGGTCGCGGGTGATGCTCTCCTCGGCGACGAACGCCGGTACCTGCACCGGGTCGCGCCGCTCCAGCGGGCCCGAGGCGCCGCTGATCATCCAGCCGCCAGCCGCGAGCAGCGGGGCGGCTCCGGCCGCGAGCGCGATGACCGCGGCGACGGGCTGGCGCCAGCCGAAGCTCATCGCGGCGACGCGGTCCTTGGCGCCTTCGGCGCCGAGGACGGAGGCCGCGATGAGCGCGAGACCGTAGACGAGGGTGGCGGGGCCGGCCCAGCCGGAGTTGTTGGCGAGGACGGCGAAGACCAGTGCCACGAGGGCGGCCACCCAGGCCGCGCGTACGGCGAACTGCCGCTCGCCGCGCAGCAGTGCGGCCAGTGCCGCCAGGACGACGCCGATCAGCAGCAGACCGCCGGCGGCCTTGGGACCACCGGGGCTCAGGCCGAGCAGATCGAGAGCGGTGGCCTGTCCGGTACCGAACTCCAGTCCCGCCTCCTGAAAGAGGTCGGACGGTGACGTCAGCAGCGAGAGCGACCAGGGAGCCAGGACGAGCAGCGGGGTGCCGGCCACGGCCAGCAGGCGCAGCCCGTACGCGACGATGTCGTCACGCCGCAGGGCGAGGACGGCGAGGCCGAGAACGAGCGCCATCGGCCAGACGATGGGCGTGAACGCCATCGCGAAGGTGAGCAGGAAGGTGTACGCCCACGTGGCGCGCCAGCTCCCCCGCGCGGCGCTCTCGCTGTCCCCCGCGCGGAACCCGTACGCCGCGACGGCCGCCCGAGCGATCAGCGGCAGCAGGACGGCCAGCACGGCCGTGCCGAGCCGCCCGGTGGCCAGGGCGCCGGTGGCGGCGGGCAGGAAGGCGTACGCGACGCTCGCCCAGGCCCGCAGGAGCTTCGACTCGATGAGCGGCCGGGACGCGAAGTACGCGGTGACTCCGGCCAGCGGTACGGAGCAGACGAGCAGCAGGGTCAGCGCGAAGCCGGTCGAGCCGAGGAACAGCGCCGACAGGGCGGCGAGGACCGCGAGGTACGGAGGTGCCGTCTGGGTGCCGCCCGTGCCGATGGGGTGCCAGCCGTCGGCGTACCGGGACCACAGGCCCGCCACGTCCGGTGGCGCGGGCAGCAGCGCGCCGCCCGCGAGTGCGCCGCCGCCGAGCAGTGCCCGGCAGGCGACGAGGGAGACGACGAGCAGTACGGCGAAGAGCACGGGCCCCGGCCGGTGCGCGAGGCGCTTCACCCGCGCGAACTGCTCGACCTCCAGAAAGTCCGCGTCGTCCCCGCCGGGGCCCGACTCCACCGCGCCGTGGCGTGAGCCGCCGGCATCGGTCTCAGAGCCGCCACCGAGGCTTCCAGCTACTTGCTCGACCGTTGCCCGGACGGTGGCGCCGGGTGGCGGGAAAAGCGCGCGAAGTTCACTTGCTTCGACGACGCCTTTGCCGCGTCGTTTTCGCGCGCCGATGATTCTGCCGGGCCGCAGGAGCGTGCCGAACAGGCCCATGACCTCGTCGACGGCCTGTCCGGGCGCCTTGCCCACCAAGTAGGCGACGGTGCGCAGGAGTGTGCCGACGACGAGCCGCAGTAGTACGTAGGGCAGTACGCCGCTGCGCGAGTTGACGAGCATCGTGTAGACGGCGCCGGCTTTGTCGACCCGGTGCGGGTTGACGACGGAGCGGCCGGCGCAGTCGACGGTGCGGCGCTCGCGTGCCGCCGCCTCGGCGTGCCTGAGGACGGCGTCGGGGGCGACGAGCACCCGGTGTCCCGCGGCGTGCGCGCGCCAGCACAGGTCGACGTCGTCGCGCATCAGGGGAAGTCTGCGGTCGAAGCCGCCGAGTTCCTCCCACACGTCCCGGCGGATGAGCATGCCCGCGCTGGAGACGGAGAGCACGGTGCGGACCTGGTCGTGCTGGCCCTGGTCCTGTTCGCGCCGGTCGAGGCCGGTCCAGCGGCGTCCGCTGTTGGCGATGGAGACGCCCACCTCCAGAAGCTGCTTGCGGTCGTACCAGCCGCGCAGCTTGGGGCCGACGATCGCGGCGTGCGCGTCGCTCTCGACGACGCGCAGCAGCTCGGTGAGGGCGTCGGGATCGGGCGCGCAGTCGTCGTGGAGGAGCCACAGCCACTGCACGGGCTCGCCATGGGGCAGGTCGGGCATGTCGTACGCCTCGTCCTGCCAGGTTCTGGTGACAGGGTCCCAGCCGCTCGGCCGTTTCAGATACGGCAGGTCGTCGGGCGTGAGCACGCCGGCGGTACGGACCGCCTCCTCGACGGCCGTACCGAAGCTGGTGCGGCGGGCGAGGTGGACGACGCGGTCGGGACCGAGCGATTCGGTGAGCAGCGTGGCCGATTCGTCGGCGCTGCCGGTGTCGGCGGCGATGACGTTCTGTACGGGGCGTTCCTGGCCGATCAGCCCGGAGAGGGCGTCGGGGAGCCAGCGGGCACCGTCGTGGGAGACGAGTACTGCGGTCACGACGTGCCGCGGGTACTCCGGTGCGGTGGCGGGAACGAACGCGGCTGTGGTGGCGGACATCGAGGTAGGGGCCCTCCGGCCGGGGGGTCGGCCCCGATGGGGCGTTGGGGCGTCTCGGACGGGGCCCCACACTAACGGTAGGAACAGACACCGGATCGCCGAGCGGCCGAACAAACCGGACGACGTGGGAGGGAGCGCCGGGGTCGGCGCGGGTCGCGAGGGGGCGCGGGCCGGGCGCCGTGAGCCGGACGGGACCTTCTCACCACGCCTCGGCGGCCCCCGGCGGTCACGACAACGGTCCGCCGCCTGCGAAGGGGACGCAGCCGACGGACCGTTCGGAAAAGGTCGCGCGAGGTGTTACGCGGGGTATCGCGTGGGGCGCGAGCGGAGACTGGCCGGAAGTGTTCAAACCGCGGCCTTCTTGAGACGGCGGCGTTCACGCTCGGACAGACCGCCCCAGATGCCGAACCTCTCGTCGTTGGCGAGGGCGTACTCCAGGCATTCGGAGCGGACCTCACAGGCGAGACAGACCTTCTTCGCCTCGCGGGTGGAGCCACCCTTCTCGGGGAAGAAGGACTCGGGATCGGTCTGGGCGCACAACGCGCGCTCCTGCCAGCCGAGTTCCTCATCCGCGTCCTCGACCAGCAGTTGTTCGAACAGCTCGGTCATGTGCGCCCCTCGTCTGTCTTTACGTCCCTGTGCTTGCGGCCGCTACCGATTTCGGCCGAACGACACGAGTGAAATTACAAGTGTGCGGATACGAGCCAGTCAAGCCGAGATCTGCTATTGGTCCCGGTATTCACTCTGCGGAACCAAGGCTATGCGGAAAGTGTTGAAATCACCAAAAATCTGACACCTGCCGCTGGTCGGCTCGCATCCACTCCTCCCCGAGGGAGACGCCCGGAGTCTCGCCGACGTTGCGATTCAGCCACGGAAGGGATCCGAATCACAGTCTGATCACGGGACCGTGACGGTGTTTGCGAGCACGACTGCTGCGCCATGTCTCCACGTCAGCGTCTGCACAAACCTTTCTCCGAACCCAGTAACCGGATGAGGTGAAACATTGGCGCCAAATCGGTCACTGAGTTGACAGGCGGGAAGCGTTCCCGCCACCTTTGAACGTATGCCGATCACCTCAGCGCCGTACGCGATCCACACCCGTGGGTTCCGCAGCGCTGTCCAGGCGCGCTGTTGCTGTTCCTGTTGTCCCTGCTGTTGAGCCATCGAAGCTCCGGCCGGACAGGTAGTTCGCGCGGTTGACGCCGTTCTCCCGGTTCTCCCGCGTATCCGCAGTTCTCGCGTCTCCGCCCGCGCTCCCACCCCGCCCTCCCGCTCCACGCCTCACCTTCCGTCAGTACGTTCAGGCCTTCTGCCGAGGAACCCCCACCCATGACCAGCGACAGTGACCTTCAGATCGCAGGCGACATCCTTGAGGTGCCGCATCTGCTCCAGCCCGCCCGTGAGCATCCCGGCACCGTGGCCGAGTTCGCCGGTCTGGCCCGTGCCATCGCGGCCGACCGCTCGCGGTGGGCCACGCTCGTCCGGTACGACGCCGCGAGCCGCTGGTACCACCGGCTGACCACCGGCCCCGGCTACGAGGTCTGGCTGCTCTCCTGGGTGCCCGGCCAGCGCAGCGGACGGCACGACCACGGCCGCTCGTCAGGTGTCCTGACCGTCCTTGAGGGTGAACTGACGGAGCGTACGGAGCGGGCGAGCCGGGCACTGGGCGGCGGCGCGCAGCGGGTCTTCGCCCCCGGATACGTCCACGAGGTCGTCAACGACTCGATCGAACCGGCCGTCAGTCTGCACATCTACTTCCCGGGCCTGACCGAAATGCCGATGCACTCAGCGCGCTGCGCCCCGGCGGCCCAGGATGTCGTACCCGCCTGACAAACTGCACAGCATGCGCATTGTGGTTCTGGCCGGCGGTATCGGTGGTGCCCGTTTCCTGCGTGGCCTCAAGCAGGCCGCGCCGGACGCGGACATCACGGTGATCGGCAACACCGGTGACGACATCCATCTGTTCGGGCTGAAGGTCTGCCCGGACCTCGACACGGTGATGTACACCCTCGGGGGTGGCATCAATGAAGAGCAGGGCTGGGGACGTGAGGGCGAGACGTTCCAGGTCAAGGCGGAGCTCGCGGCGTACGGCGTGGGGCCGGAGTGGTTCGGCCTCGGCGACCGCGACTTCGCGACCCACATCGTCCGCACACAGATGCTCGGCGCGGGCTATCCGCTGAGCGCGGTCACGGAGGCGCTCTGCGCGCGCTGGAAGCCCGGGGTGCGGCTGCTGCCGATGTCCGACGACCGCGTCGAGACGCATGTCGCCGTCGATGTGCCGGACAGCCCGACCGGCGAGCGCAAGGCCGTGCACTTCCAGGAGTACTGGGTGAAGATGCGCGCGTCCGTGGAGGCCCACGCGGTCGTGCCTGTCGGCGCCGACCAGGCCAAGCCCGCGCCCGGCGTGCTGGAGGCCGTCGCCGCGGCCGACGTGATCCTCTTCCCGCCGTCCAACCCCGTCGTCAGCATCGGCACAATCCTGGCCGTGCCGGGGATCCGCGAGGCGATCGCCGACGCCGGGGTGCCGGTCGTCGGGCTCTCGCCGATCGTCGGGGACGCGCCCGTGCGTGGCATGGCCGACAAGGTCCTCGCGGCGATCGGCGTCGAGTCGACGGCCACCGCCGTGGCGCAGCACTACGGTTCGGGGCTGCTGGACGGCTGGCTGGTCGACACGGTGGACGCGGCGTCGGTCGCGGAGATCGAGGGTGCGGGGATCCGCAGCAGGGCCGTACCGCTGATGATGACCGACCTGGAGGCGACGGCCGCGATGGCGCGTGAGGCGCTGGCGCTGGCGGAGGAGGTGCGGGCGTGACCTCTTACGAGGGATCGTACGAAGGAGACGGAGGTCCCGGGGCGGCCGTGTCGTACAGCGTGCGGGCGCTCGACGGGCTGCCGGAGGTCCGCGCGGGTGACGATCTCGCGAAGCTGATCGTCGCGGCGGGGCCCGGTCTGGCCGACGGCGACATCCTTCTCGTCACGTCGAAGATCGTGTCCAAGGCCGAGGGCAGGATCGTCGAGGCACAGGACCGCGAGGTGGCGATCGACGCGGAAACCGTCCGCGTCGTCGCGCGGCGCGGGCCGCTGCGGATCGTGGAGAACCGGCAGGGGCTTGTGATGGCCGCGGCCGGTGTCGACGCGTCCAACACCCCTTCGGGGACGGTGCTGTTGCTGCCCGAGGATCCCGACGCGTCCGCCCGTGCCATCCGGGACGGGCTGCGGGACGCGCTGGGCGTGGACGTCGGCGTACTCGTCACGGACACGTTCGGCCGACCCTGGCGCAACGGGTTGACGGACGTCGCCATCGGCGCGGCGGGTGTGCGGGTCCTGGACGATCTGCGCGGCGGTACGGACGCGCACGGCAATCCGCTGAGCGCGACCGTTGTCGCTCTCGCCGATGAACTGGCCGCCGCCGGCGACCTGGTGAAGGGGAAGTCCGCCGGGCTGCCGGTGGCGGTGGTGTCGGGCCTCGCGCGGCTCGTCGGCGAATCGGCGGACGGCGCGCGGGCGATGGTGCGGGTCGCGGCCGACGACATGTTCCGGCTCGGGACGTCGGAGGCGGTACGGGAAGCGGTCACCCAGCGGCGTACGGTCCGGGAGTTCACGGACGAGCCGGTCGATCCGGGGGCGGTACGGCGCGCGGTCGCCGCTGCCGTGACGGCGCCGGCGCCGCATCACACGACGCCATGGCGGTTCGTGCTGCTGGAGTCGGCCGAGTCGCGCGTGCGGCTCCTCGACGCGATGCGGGACGCGTGGATCGCGGACCTGCGCAGGGACGGCAAGTCGGAGGAGTCCGTGGCCAAGCGGGTGCGGCGCGGGGACGTGCTGCGCGCGGCGCCGTATCTGGTGGTGCCGTGCCTGGTGGCGGACGGCGCGCACGCGTACGGGGACGAGCGGCGGGACACGGCGGAGCGCGAGATGTTCGTGGTCGCGACGGGCGCCGGTGTGCAGAACTTCCTGGTGGCGCTGGCGGGTGAGCGGCTCGGTTCGGCGTGGGTGTCGTCGACGATGTTCTGCCGGGACGTCGTGCGGGAGGTGCTCCAACTGCCCGCGAACTGGGATCCGATGGGGGCGGTGGCGATCGGGCACGCGGCGGTGGAGCCGAAGGTGCGGCCTGGGCGGGTGGCGGAGGACTTCATCTCGGTGCGCTGAGCTGTTCCGCTGCCTGCTGGTTGACGCCGCGTGGCTACAGGTGGGCGATTCTGCCGACGGGCATGCGGGGGGCGCGGCGTGGTGGCGTACGGCCGGTGAGCAGGATCAGCCGTACGGCGCGGTGGCGCTGGCCGGCGTACGGCTCAAGCAGTTCGAGCATCCCGGCGTCGTCGGTGTCGGGGCGGCCGGCGAGCGCGTAGCCGATGATGCCCGGCAGATGGAGGTCGCCGACCGTGACGGCGTCCGGGGCGCCGTTCGACCGCTGGAGGACCTCGGCGGAGGTCCAGGGGCCGATGCCGGGGATCAACTGGAGGCGGGCGGCGGCGAGTTCGGGCTCCATGGTGGCGGCCTCCTCCAGGCGGCGGGCGACGCGGACGGCGCGCGCGATGGTGTCGGAGCGCTTGGCGTCGACGCCGGCCTTGTGCCACTCCCAGGACGGGATCATGGCCCAGGTGCGGAAGTCGGGCATGACGTACATCCGGCTGTCGCGGCGGCCGTCGGGCGGGTCGCCGTACGGACCGGGGGCGGGCTCGCCGTACTTCCGTACGAGGTGGCGCCAGGACCGGTACGCCTCGATGGTCGTGACCTTCTGCTCCAGGACGGACGGGATCAGGGACTCCATGACGAGGCCCGTGCGGCAGAGGCGGAGGCCGGGGCGGCGGCGTTGGGCCGCGGCGACGAGTCTGTGGCGCGGCACGAAGGCGTCGGGGTCGTCCGAGGCGCCGAGCAGCTCGGGCAGGCGCTCCAGCAGCCAGTCGGCGCCGGGGCCCCACGCCTCGGCGCGCACGCCGGTGTCGCCGGCCCTGACCCGCAGGGTGCCGGGCCCTTCGGGCGTCCGGGTCGCGCGGACGGCGGACCCGTCCTGGGAGAGCCGGAAGGTGGGGTCGGCGGGACCGCGGCGGAGGGGTCCGAGGACGAGCCCCAACTCGAAGTCTCCCTCGGGCACCCAGATTCGTGTCTTGGGCGTCGGGGTAGGGCGGCTCGGCCGTGGGGTGGGTAGGGCGGGGGTGGTGCGGGGGGCGAAGCGGCCTGCCACGGGGAGGGTCCTTGGGGGTCGGGGTCTGTGAAGAGGGTAGGCGCTGCCGTCCGGTGACCTGTCCCCAACCCCGCCCCTTCCCGAAACCGGGGGCGCTGCCCCCGGACCCCCGCGCCGGGGAGGCGATGCGCCGCGCTGCGCGGGCGCCCCGGGCTCGTGCCACAGGTGCGCCGGGCGAGTACGCAGAGTCCGCCCACACGGCAGAACTGGGCCAGCTCCGGGCCACAGGCGCCTGCACCACGCAGGCACCCCGCCTGCCGGAGGCGAGGCGGCGTGCCGCGCCAGCCTCCGACGCTCGCCCCACGGCTCCGCCGGCCGAGCCCGCCAGCTCCAGGCGACAGACCCCCGCCGGGCGGGACGCCAGCCTCAGGGTCGTACCACCAGGAGGAAACGGTGGGCGCTCCCGAGCACCCGTGCCGGGAAGAAGTGGCGCACTCCGTCGCGCCGGGCGGGCGCCGCAACGAGTCGGCCCGCACGCCACGCCGGGCAAGCTCCGGCCGCAGACTCCCCGCCGCGCGAAAGCGCAACACCGTGCCAGCGCCCTGCCCGGCAGCGAAGCGAGGCCGTCGGCCCCGCCTCCCTCACTCGTCCGGCGAGAAGCGGATCGAGTGAGCGGGGAGCGTCGTGTCGCACCAGATGCGGGCTCCTGATTGGAGCTCGTTGTCCGGGCCCACCGTCGCTCCGTCTCCGATCACCGCTCCCGACAGGATCGTGCGGGCTCCCACCCGTGCTCCCGCACCCACCAGGGAGTCCGTGATCACCGCGCCGGGGCCGATCACCGCGCCGGGGAGGATCGCGCTGCCCGAGATGCGGGTGCCCTCCGCGATCAGGGCTCCCTCGCCGATCACCGTGCCCGCCGTGAGCTTCGCGTCCGGGGCGACCGTGGCCGTCGGGAGGATCAGGCGGTCGCCGCAGCGGCCGGGGACCGACGGGGACGGGGCCACGCCCAGGACCAGGTCCGCCGAGCCGCGGATGAAGGCCTGGGGGGTGCCGAGGTCCAGCCAGTACGTGGAGTCGACCATGCCTTGCAGATGCGCCCCCGACTCCAGCAGGCCCGGGAACGTCTCGCGTTCCACCGACACCGGGCGGCCCGTCGGGATCGAGTCGATCACCGAGCGGCGGAAGACGTACGCCCCCGCGTTGATCTGGTCGGTGACGATCTCCCCCGGTGTCTGCGGCTTCTCCAGGAACGCCGTGACCCTGCCGTCGTCGTCCGTCGGCACCAGCCCGAACGCCCGCGGGTCCTCGACCCGGGTCAGATGCAGCGAGACGTCCGCCCCCGACGACGCGTGGGTGCCGACCAGCGCGCCGATGTCCAGGCCCGTCAGGATGTCGCCGTTGAAGATGAGCACCGGGTCGTCAGGACCCGAGTCCAGGCGCGCGGCGACGTTGCGGATCGCGCCGCCGGTGCCGAGCGGCTCGCGTTCGGTGACGTACTCCAGACGGAGGCCGAGGGACGAGCCGTCCCCGAAGTACGGCTCGAACACCTCGGCCAGATACGACGTCGCGAGGACGATGTGCTCGACCCCGGCCGCCCGCGCCCGTCCCAACTGGTGCGCGAGGAACGGGACGCCGGCCGCCGGGACCATCGGCTTGGGCGTGCGCACCGTGAGCGGCCGGAGCCTGGTGCCCTTGCCGCCGACCAGGAGGATCGCTTCAGTCACCTTGTTCGTCTCTGCTTCCTGCTGGGTCGGCGGTCCCCCGTGCGGGGGGGGTGCCGAGCCAGTCTAGGAGCGTCCCTGGTACTTCGCGGCGGATACCCGGACCGCGCCGAGCTTGCCGTACAGCCTGTTGCCCGGACAGTCGGTCACGAACCCGTCCCGGTGGCCCGAGACCGCGTTCATGCTCACCTTCTTGCCCTGCTGGTACTTGTTGCTCCCGCCCGACGTCAGCGTCACCTTGCCCTTCGGGTTGATCCCGTGCAACCCGAGCTTCCAGGCGCTGAGCCTGGCCACCGCCGTCGTCACGGCGGCGGGCGGGTTGACGGTCGAGTACGACCCGAGGACGGCGATTCCGGTGGTGTTGGAGTTGAAGCCGAGCGTGTGCGCGCCCATGACGGACTTCGTCACGCCTCCGGCCCGCCCCTCGTAGATGTTTCCGCACTTGTCGATGGCGAAGTTGTAGCCGATGTCGCGCCAGCCGCTGCTCGTCACGTGGTAGCGGTAGATACCGCGAATGACGGAGGGTGCCTGCTTGCAGGTGTAGTTGTTGCCCGTCGCGCTGTGATGGACGAAGGCCGCCTTCACCGTTTTCGTGTAGCCGAACCCGCGCTCACGCAGCTTCTCGTTCGCGCCCCATCCCTTGCGCGAGACGATCTTCGGGCGCGGGGCCTTGTACTGCTTGGCGGCGGCTCCGGCGACGGCTCCGGTGCCGGAGTCAGTGCCTGTGTCGCCGCCACCGCCCGCCGACTGGCCGCGCGACGCGTCGGTCTCCTTCACCGGCAGTTGCTCCGGCGCCTCCCCCGGGTCGACCAGTTCCAGGCTCAGCCCGTGCGGCAGCGGCTCACGGCCGGGACGGTCGTCCGAGCCGGCGTCCTGGCTCTCGTCCGCCTGGACCCTCACCTGGACACCGTCCGACGGCCCGACCCACAGGGGCGCGGTGGAGCCCCGTACGGTGCCGGACTCACGTTCCGCCGTACCGCGATCCGCGCCGTGTTCGGCGTTGTGCGTCTCCAGGCGCTGCCAGCCGGACCAGTCGCCTGTCCCGGCGGACCGGCTTCTGACCTGGACCGAGCCGTGGAGTTCGGCCTCCGCGTCGTCCCAGACGACACCGACGAGCGAGTAGGGCTGGACGTCCTGCTTGGGCAGCCCCTGCTCGGTGACTTCACCGGAAGAGCGTTCGGGTCCGAGCGGGACCAATGGCAGCGACTCGGTGGAGCCCGGCACGGATGAGCCCGCCCGGCCGTCCTGGGGAGCCGCCGCGGCCCCGGAGGACAGCGAGAGCGGGAGTACGAGCGCCGCGGCGCACGCGACGCCGATCGAGGAAGACAGGAATGCACGCATGTGCCGATCGTGCGGCCGCACCGCCGTACCCGCCTTCCGGGAGCACCCGCGGAAACTGACGGGCCATCGGACCAACCGGTGGACCGCGTCACCGGTACGGCGGTGTGCGCCCGGCCGCCCCGCGTACCCTTGCCCGGGTGAACGCCAGCGACCGCACCCCCGCCGACCTGCTGCGATCCGCCCTCGCCACGGATCCGGCCCGCCCCTTGGTCACCTTCTACGACGATGCCACCGGTGAACGCGTGGAATTGTCCGTGGCCACCTTCGCCAATTGGGTGTCCAAGACCGCCAACCTCCTCCAGGGCGATCTCGCCGCAGCGCCCGGCGACCGGCTCGCGCTGCTGCTGCCCGCGCACTGGCAGACCGCGGTCTGGCTGCTCGCCTGTTCCTCTGTCGGCGTGGGCGTCGAGATCGGCGGGGACCCGGCCGACGCGGACCTCGTCGTCAGCGGCCCCGACACACTGGACGCCGCCCGCGCCTGCCGTGGCGAGCGGCTCGCCCTCGCGCTGCGTCCGCTCGGCGGCCGTTTTCCCCAGGCACCCGAGGGTTTCGCCGACTACGCGGTCGAGGTGCCCGGCCAGGGCGACCGTTTCGCGCCGTTCGAGCCGGTGGACCCGGACGCGCCCGCGCTCACCGTCGGCGGTACGGAGCTGACGGCGGCCCAGATCGTCGAGCGCGCCCGCACGGACGCCACGGCCCTCGGCCTGACGGCCCCCGGCGCCCGGCTGCTGTCCGGTAAGCCGTACGACACCTGGGAGGGGCTGTCCGCCGGGCTGTACGCGCCGCTCGCCGCCGGCTCGTCCGTGGTGCTCTGCCGCAATCTGGACCAGCTGTCGCCGGAAGGGCTGGCCAAGCGGATCGAGAGCGAGCGGGTCACGGGCACGGCGGACCCCACAGGCTCTCAGCGTTCGGGATACCGTCCGGTCGGCGACACGGCGACCTGATGGCCCGACCGGTTCCGGCGCGGAGCGCCGCCTGCGGTAGATGATCGTCGGTATTCCTATTTCAGTGCACAACCAAGTGTGCGATTCAGCCGTCTACCCCTGAAACCGGCGGAGCCCTACGCCGCCGACGCCATGAAGGATGGACTCCGCCGTGACCGACAGCGCTGGCACGCCGCCCGAACCGGACCCCCGGGCAGACGACGAGCCGCCGACCGCGTCGCCCGGGTCCGACGGCGACGCGAACGAGAACGAGATCAAGAACGAGAACGAGACCACTGGGGAAAGCGGGACCACTGAGGAAAAGGAAGAGGAGACCGAGTCCTCCGACGCCGACGCCGACGCACCCCGCAAGCGCCACTGGCTCCGCTGGACCGCCCTCGGTACCTCCGTCGTCGTCCTCGCCGCCGCCGGTGTCGGCTGGTGGTTCTACCAGAAGCTCGACGGCAACATCACCACCGACACGACCGCCGCCGCCGAGCTGCGCACGTACGAGAAGGAACGCCCCCGGCCCATCGCCGTCGACGCCAAGAACATCCTTCTCATCGGCTCCGACACCCGCGCCGGGGCGGGCAACGGCAAGTACGGCCGGGACGACGGCGGCTCGCAGCGGTCCGACACCACGATCCTGCTGCACCTGGCAGCCGACCGGCAGAGCGCGACCGCCGTCTCCCTCCCGCGTGACCTGATGGTCGAGATCCCGAGCTGCCTCACCTCGGAAGGCCGGCGCTCCAAGGCGCAGTCGGCGCAGTTCAACTGGGCGTTCCAGTTCGGCGGTACGGCGTGCTCGATCCGTACGGTCGAGAAGCTCACCGGCATCCGGATCGACCACTACATGGTGATCGACTTCAGCGGCTTCAAGGACATGGTGGACGCGGTCGACGGTGTCGATGTCTGCCTCAAGAAGCCGGTCGACGACGTCGACGCGCATCTGAAGCTGCCGGCGGGCAAGCAGACTCTCAGCGGTGAGGAAGCCCTCGGTTTCGTCCGGGCCCGCAAGACCATCGGGGACGGCAGCGACACCGAACGGATGGAGCGCCAGCAGCAGTTCCTCGGTTCGCTCGTCAGGAAGGTGCAGAGCAACGGTGTTCTGCTCAATCCCACCCGGCTGTATCCGGTGCTGGACGCGGCGACCAAGTCCCTGACGACCGACCCCGGTCTGAACACGCTCAAGGACCTGTACGACCTGGCGCGCGGCCTTCGGAACGTACCTACGGAAAAGGTGCAGTTCATGACGGTTCCGCGGCAGCCCTATGTCAACGATCCGAATCGTGACGAACTCGTGCAGCCGGACGCGGGGCGGCTTTTCTCGCAGCTGCGCAAGGACGAGCCCGTTTCGATCGCTCCTCCTGGGGAGAAGGAGAACACACAGCGTGACGAGGGACGTTCGGGAACAGATGAAAAGCCGGACGGTCCGGGAGCGTCGGACGCCACCGCGACCCCGAGTTTCCCGGGCACAAATGCCGCCGCCGGACTGTGCGAGTAAAAGGAAAACCAAGCAGAGGTCGGCAGTCTATGACGATTGACCAGATTGCCCACTTGTAAGAGGAGTCGAATTTGTCACGGACGTCGCTCGACGCTGAACTGGGCGGATAGTGTGACTCGATCCGGTTCATCGGACCGTGAGGTCGCGCACTGCCGGATCGAAAGACCGAGCGCCTTTGGGGGAAGAGGCGCTTCGCGTGGCACCGACGGAGGACTCAAGCAACCGTGGATGCGCATAGCCGTGGCGAGTCGGGCGGGATCGACCCCGCCGACCAGTGGGTACTCAACCCGCAGACCGGCAATTACGAATTGCGACTGAACCACTCCGAAGGGCAGTCGTCCGCCCCTTCCCGCGACGCGGGAAACGGGACCGGCGCTCCTCGCCGGTCCAGAAACGCCTCACCCACGGACGACGGTTCGCCGCGCGGCCGTTCCGGCCGGGACCGCAGAGCGCCGGGCGCCGCGGGAGCGGGAGCCGCCGGAGCGGGCGCGGCAGCCGGAGCAGGCGCAGACGGAGCGCCCGACGGCGCCGGCGCGCGCATTCCCCGCGCACGTAACTCCTCCGGTTCCACCGGCAATTCGGGTACGGGGCGCCGCGACGTACCCGGCCAGCGCAGCCGCCGCGCCGCGAACAACGCCGACAGCGGGGCCACCGGGGCGGGCCGCCGTAAGCGCAAGGCGCCGCCCAAGTCCCGCAAGAAGAAGCTCCTCGGCTGGACCGGCGGCATCACCGCGTTCGTCCTCATCGGCGGCGCGGGCGCGGCCTACTACGCGTACCAGGAGCTCAACGGCAACATCAAGACGATCGACGTCCAGGGCGCGGGCAGCGGCGGCTTCAAGAAGGACCAGGCCGTCAACATCCTGGTGATCGGCACCGACAAGCGCACCGGGGCCGGCAACGAGAACTACGGCGACAAGGACAGCGTCGGTCACGCCGACACCACGATCCTCTTCCATGTCTCCAAGGACCGGACGAACGCGACCGCGCTCTCCATCCCCCGCGACCTGATCACCGACATCCCCGACTGCGAGACGAAGACCGAGGACGGCACGAAGGTCGTCCCCGGCGAGCAGGGCGTCCGGTTCAACACCAGCCTCGGCCAGTCCGAGCGCGACCCGGGCTGCACCATGCGTACGGTCAAGGAGCTGACCGGCCTGACGGTCGATCACTTCATGATGGCCGACTTCAACGCGGTGAAGACGCTGACGTCCGCGGTCGGCGGTGTGGAGGTGTGCGTCGGCAAGGACGTCGACGACCCCGACTCGCATCTGAAGCTGACCAAGGGCAAGCATGTGATCGAGGGCGAGCAGGCGCTCGCCTTCGTCCGTACGCGGCACAGCTTCGGCAACGAGAGCGACCTGGACCGGATCCAGACCCAGCAGCAGTTCCTGGGCTCCCTGATCAGGAAGATGAAGTCCAGCGAGACGCTGACCAATCCCGCGAAGCTGTGGGACCTGGCGACGGCGGCGACCGACGCGCTCACGGTCGACACGGGCATCGGCAGCATCGAGAAGCTGCGTGACCTCGGTATGGAGCTGTCGAAGGTCAATCCGAAGAACATCAGCTTCACCACGCTGCCCGTCATAGACAACCCGGCCGAAGTCGTGAAGGCGACGGTCGTGGTGAACGAGGCGCAGGCGAAGCCGCTGTTCGCGATGATGCAGAACGACACCTCCCTCACCGAGGTGAAGGAGAAGGAGAAAGCCGCCAAGAGCAAGCAGGCGGCGCTTCTGAAGGGAACCAAATCGGCCCCCGAGGATGTCAGGGTCGATGTGTTCAACGGTGGCGGGCCGCAGGGTTCCGCCCAGGAGACTCTCGCCTGGCTGCAGAACGAGGAAGGCGTCAACAAGTCCACCAACAAGGGCAACGCGCCTGAGGACTTGGCCAAGACATCGCTGGAGTACGCGCCGAACCAGGCCGACCAGGCCCGCCGTCTCGCGGACATGATGGGCCTTCCCGCCGGTGCGATGAAGCCGGGCACGGAGGACGCCGTGGGACTTGAGGCGATGACCCTCACCCTCGGTGCGGACTTCAAGGGCGCGGGCATTCCCATCGTCGGTCCGGCAAAGGCGCCGGAAGGCGTGCAGAAGGTGGAAGCGGACAAGCAAGTGTGCGCCACGTGAGCCCGGTTCCGGTGATCCCGGAGCCCCGACTCGTGCGGCGCGCCTGAACGACAGGGGTAGGGGGGTACGGAGTGGGGCAGAGCATGCGCAGAAACGGGACGCGGCAACGCGTCCCGCACGCCAGCGAGTTGGGCTGGGACGACAGTCTGTACGAGGACGGCCCGGGTGACGCGGGCGGTCCTGACGGAGCGTCGGGCGACGGAGCGCCGGGCGGAGCGAACGGCGGCACGGGCCCCGGTCCCGGCGAAGCGTCCGCCTCCCCCTCCGGCGACGGTGACGACCGCTCCGGAAAGAAGCGAAAGGGCGGTCCGCGCCGCAGTGGCTCGCGCCCGCGCAACCGCCGCGGCAAGCGCCGGATACTTCTCTGGGTCTCCGCCGTCCTCGCCCTGCTGATCCTCGGCACGGCCGGCGCCGGTTACCTCTACTACCGTCATCTGGACGGCAAGCTCAAGAAGGAAGACCTGACGCTCGGCGACAAGCCGATGGCCGACCACAAGGCCAACTCCGCGGGCCAGACCCCGCTCAACATCCTCCTCATCGGCTCCGACGCCCGGGACTCCAAGGAGAACCAGAAGCTCGGCGGCGCCAAGGAGACCTTCGGCGGCACGCCTCTCGCCGACGTACAGATGCTGCTCCATGTCTCGGCCGACCGCAGCAACATGTCGGTCGTCAGCATGCCGCGCGACACGATGCTGAAGATGCCCAAGTGCACGGACCCGGACAGCGGTGAGGTCTACCCGGCGAGCACGGTCGACGTACAGACCAACGAGAGCCTGGGACGCGGGGGTCCCGGGTGCACGGTGGCCGCCTGGTACGAGCTGACCGGCATCACCATCGACCACTTCATGATGATCGACTTCGCGGGCGTGGTGTCGATGGCCGACGCCATCGGCGGCGTGCCGGTCTGCGTCCAGGAGAACGTCCACTCCCGCAACGCCGAGGGCAAGGGCTCCGGGCTGAAGCTGGAGAAGGGCGAGAACGTCATCCAGGGTGAGCAGGCCCTCCAGTGGCTGCGTACGCGTTACGGCTTCGAGGACGGAAGCGACCTCGCCCGTACCCACGCCCAGCACATGTACATGAACTCGATGGTCCGCGAGCTGCGCAAGGGCGCCAAGCTGACCGACCCCGGAAAGCTGATGAGCCTCGCCGAGGCGGCCACCGACGCGCTGACCGTCGACACGGGGCTCGGCGGCGTCAAGAAGCTGTACGACCTGGCGGAAGAGCTCAAGAAGGTCCCCACGAACCGCATCACGATGGCGACGATGCCCAACGTGTACGGCGAGGGCGCCCAGGCCGGGCGGGTGTTCCCCAAGCCCGGCGACGCCGAGCAGCTGTTCACCATGGTCCGCGACGACGTGCCGCTCGACGGCAAGGCGTCCAAGCGCAAGCCCCCGGCCGGGACCGACGACCCGGCTGCGGCTCCGGCGGACACCGGGGTGCTCGTACGCAACGGCACCGGCAGCGCCACGCAGGCGCCGACGCCGCAGCGGGCCACGGCGGTCGCGGGGCTGCTCGTCGGCAAGGGCTACACGAAGGCCGTCTCGGACGCGACGCCCGATCCGACCGAGCACACCCAAGTCCTCTTCCCCAGCGCCGACTTGGAAGGTGACGCGCAGGCGGTCGCCAAGTCCCTCGGGATTCCGGTCTCTTCGGTGAAGAAGTCGACGGACGTGTCGGGTGTCACGCTGGTCGTGGGCGCGGACTGGCGCACGGGTGACACGTATCCGAAGTCGGCCGCGCCGGACGAGAACAAGACGCCGGACACGGCGCGGGCGCTCAACGGGGCCGACGACGGCGAGTGCATGGAGATCCAGCCCGGCTTCACCTTCTAGGGCGTGTCTTTTGGATCAGGCCGGTATGTCGAGGAGCCCCGGGCGACGCGCCCGGGGCTCCTCGCCGTACGTATCGGTCGTGCGTACGTACGTAGCGCTCCTACGTAACGGCCCCGCTCAGGCGGTCTGCCCGACCGCCGGGCGGCGGCTCGCGATGACCTTCCTGGCGAGCGAGCGAGGGCTGGTCAGAAAGCCGACCCCCCACGACATGTGCATCGTGGCGAGCGCCAGCGGGATCTGGAGCCGCGCCTTGAGCGGCAGCCCCTTCCCCGCCGGTATCGAGCCCGCGACGATCGCCGCGAGATAGCCGCCGGGGACGATCAGCGCCCAGGGGGTGAGGGCCAGACCGACGACGACACCCAGCGCGTTGGCGCAGACCGCGACCGGCGGCGCGAGGTAGCGCAGATTGATCGACCCCGAGTGGAAGCGGGCGACGACATGGCGCCAACGGCCGTAGTCCTTGTACTGCTTGGCGAGCGCCCGCACGGACGGCCGCGGCCGGTACTGGACGCGCAGCTCGGGCGAGAACCAGATCCGACCGCCCGCCTCCCGGATCCGGAAGTTCAGCTCCCAGTCCTGGGCGCGGATGAACTCCTCGTTGTAGCCGCCCTGTTGCTCCAGTGCCGCGCGCCGGAAGACGCCGAGATACACGGTCTCGGCGGGGCCCGCCTCGCCGCCCGTGTGAAAGGCCGCGTTGCCGACACCGATCCTGGAGGTCATCGCCGCGGCGACGGCGTGCTCCCAGTCGTTCTCGCCCTCGGCGTGCATGATGCCGCCGACGTTCTGCGCGCCCGTCTCCTCCAGGAGCCGTACGGCGGTCGCGATGTAGTTCGGCGAGAGCATGCCGTGGCCGTCGACACGTACGACGACGGGGTGTTTGGACGCCTTGATGGCCGCGTTGAGCGCCGCCGGCGTGCGGCCGGTCGGATTGGGCACGGTCTGCACGCGGGCGCGCGCGCTGTCCGCCGTCTCACGTACGAGTTCGGCGGCGATCTCGTCCGTACGGTCCGTGGACGGGCCGAGCGCGATGACGACTTCCATCTCGCCGTCGTACTCCTGCTCCAGGATGTGCCGGACGGAGTCCCGCAGATGCCGTTCCTCGTTGAGCACCGGCATGATCACGGACACGGCGGGGGGCTGGGCAGGCATGTGATCCTTCGGGCGGCCGGGAGACGGGTTCTGGCACGCCACGTTACCGCGAACGGGGGACCCCGACGCGCGTCGGGCGGGCTCAGCGCAAGGCTGCTGATCGTATGGGCCTACCTTGCGTCCCCTGGCCGTCCCTCGCCCCGCCCCGCCCCGGCAGTCCAGTCGATCCCGTCACCCGCGGAGGTGTCCCCCCGTGCCCACACCACCCCGCTCCCCCCGGCCCCGGCCCGCCGGTCGGCCCAGACCGGCGCAGACCGGCGTCCGGTCCGCGCCGAGCGCCGGCGCCGACCGCGGTGTGCGCGGTGTCCGTGGTGGGCGCGGCCCCCGTGGCGGGCGCCGGAACGGCCGTCCCGGCCGGCCCCGCTGGGGAATGCGGGTGGCCACGACGCTCTCGGTGCTGGTGCTCGGCGCCGGGGGCATCGGGCACGCCGTCGTCACGAGTCTCGACACCGGGATCGGCCGGGTGGACCCGTTCAAGGACATGAAGAACCGGCCCGACGGGGGGAACGGCATGAACATCCTCCTGGTCGGCACCGACGGCCGCGACAAGATCACCAAGGAGGAGCGGCAGAAGTACCGGCTCGGCGGCGCCCCCTGCCGCTGCACCGACACGATCATGCTCGTGCACATCTCGGAGGACCGTGAGCGCGCGAGCGTCGTGAGCCTGCCGCGCGACAGTTACGCCGAGTTGCCCTCGCACACCGACGAGAACACCGGCGAGAAGCACGGGCCGCACCCGGTGAAGCTCAACGCGGCGTACGCGGAAGGTGGCCCGCAGCTGACGGTCCGGACCGTCGAGGGCATGACCGGCGTGAAGGTCAACCACTATCTGGAGATCGACTTCACCAGCTTCATGAAGACGGTCGACGCGGTCGGCGGGGTGGAAATCTGCACCGCCAAGCCGCTGAAGGACTCGCACACCGGCCTCGATCTGCGCGCGGGGACGCACAAGCTGGACGGTGGCAAGGCTCTCCAGTACGTGCGCTCCCGCTATCTCGACGGCTCGTCCGACCTCGGCAGGATGCAGCGCCAGCAGCGCTTCATGGCCGCGCTGATCAAACAGGCCACCAGCAGCGGGGTGCTCCTGAATCCGGTGAAGTTCCGCGGTGTGACCTCGGCCATGCTCGACTCGGTCCGGGCGGACAAGGGCTTCGGTACGCAGGAACTGCTCACGCTCGGCAAGGCGATGCGCGACTTCACTCCGGCGTCGTCGGAGTTCACGTCCGTGCCTGTCGCCCCAGGGGGTTTCCCGGTCAAGGGCATCGGCTCGACGCTGAAGTGGGACCCGGTGAAGTCGAAGAAGCTCTTCCGCGCGCTGCGCGAGGACAAGCCGCTGACGCCGCCGGCCCCCGCCGGACCGCACGGGCCGCAGGCGCCCACGCAGCCGCCGGCCTCGCTGGTCGAGGTGTCGCCGCAGCAGATCAGGGTGCAGGTCTACAACGCGACCCGGCGGGACGGTCTGGGCCAGCGCGTGGACAGCGCGCTGCGCGCGACCGGCTTCGGTACGACGCGGGCCCCGCTGAACCACACGGGGCCCGAGGCGACGCGTACGCAGGTGCTGTTCGACCCGCGCTGGGACCGCTCGGCGAGGTCCCTGGCCGCCGCGCTGCCTGGCTGTGAGCTGAAGCCGGTGCCCCGGCAGGGCGCGACGCTGAAGGTGATGGCGGGGAAGGACTACAAGGCGGTACGGCCGGTGAAGGCCGAGGATGTGCACCAGGGCGAGTTCGGGGCGGTGACGGGCGACCAGGTGGTGTGCCCGTGACGAGGACCGCGTACGGGCCCCGTGGGCAGTCGGCCACGGCCGCCTCGTCCGCCCCTACCACTCAGTCGTTGATCCCCTCGGCGGCGCGCTTCTCGCGCAGCTCCTTGATCGCGCGCCGCCGGGCGAGCCGGTGCGTACGCCGGATCTGCGCCTCCTGGTAGCGCCGCTTGTCGCGCTCGGTCTCCGGGATCACCGGCGGTACGGGGCGGGGCCTGCCGTCCGCGTCGACGGCGGCGAAGACGAGATAGGCGCTGCCGACCTGCTGGGCGGGGGTGGACTCGTTCCAGCGCTCGGCCAGCACGCGTACGCCGACCTCCATGGACGACCGTCCCGTCCAGTTGACCTGGGCCTTCACATGGACGAGGTCCCCGACCCTCACCGGCTCCAGGAAGACCATCTCGTCCATGGACGCGGTGACCGCGGGCCCTCCGGAGTGCCGGCCGGCGACCGCTCCCGCGGCGTCGTCGACGAGCTTCATGATCACGCCGCCGTGCACCGTGCCGAGGAGATTGGTGTCACCGCCGCTCATGATGTGACTGAGCGTGGTACGGGACGCTGAGGTGGGCTTACCCGGAATATCTGTCTCGGGGCGGACGGCCTGGTCTGTCATGCCCTCCACCCTATGCGGGGGTCCGTAACGGCCCGCATTGCATCAGCTTGGCAACAGGGATGCTGTGATTTTCCTCCACCCCTGTATGCGCGACACCTCTGAGCCGCACACTGGTCCGCATGAACGATTGGCCTGACGGATGGAACGGCGACCGCGCTGACCGTGGCGGCGAGCGTTACGGACGCGGCAGCGCGGGCGGTCAGCCCGAAGGCGTTCGCGCGATGCCGCACGTGCAGCGGCGCGCGGTCCCCCAGCAGCCGTCGCAGGGGTACGACGGGGGATACGACCCGCCGCCGTACAACAGCGACTACAACACCGGCCAGGTCTACGGCACCCCGGCCGACCGGGGTCAGGGCGGCCCGCCGGGTGTGCCGCCGCAGGGGTCCTACAACAACGGCGGCGGTTATCCGCCCGACCACGCACCGGACTGGCGGCGCCGTATCAAGATCACCGCGATCTCCCTGGTCGTCATATTCCTCGTCGTCTCCATAGGCACCTACTTCTGGGCCGACTCCAAGCTCAAGCGCGAGGTCGACCTCTCGAAGGTCATCGAGCGCCCGGCGGCGGGCGACGGCACGAACTATCTGATCGTCGGCTCCGACAGCCGTGAGGGCATGTCCGACGAGGAGAAGAAAGAACTCCACACGGGCAGCGCCGAGGGCAAGCGCACCGACTCGATGATGATCCTGCACGACGGCTCGAACGGCCCGACGCTGATCTCGCTGCCGCGTGACTCGAACGTGGTGATCCCCTCGTTCCGCGGCTCGGAGTCAGGGAAGCTGTTCCCGAACCAGGGCCGCGAGACCAAGCTCAACGCGGCGTACGCGGAGGACGGGCCCGAACTGCTCGTGCGTACCGTCGAGTTCAACACCGGTCTGCGCATCGATCACTACGTCGAGATCGGCTTCGCGGGCTTCGCCAACATCGTGGACGCGATCGGCGGCGTCGAGCTGGACATCCCGAAGGCCTTCAAGGACAAGAAGTCGGGCGCCGACTTCAAGGCGGGCAAGCAGACGCTGGACGGCGAGCAGTCCCTGGCGTTCGTCCGCACCCGGTACGCCTTCGCGGGCAGCGACCTGGACCGTACGAAGAACCAGCAGAAGTTCCTGGCGGCCCTGGCCTCCCAGACCGCCACACCGGGCACGGTCCTCAACCCGTTCAAGCTCTACCCGACGATGGGCGCGGGCCTGGACACCCTGATCGTCGACAAGGACATGTCGCTCTGGTCGCTGAGCCAGATGTTCTTCGCGATGAAGGGCGTCACGGGCGGCGACGGCAAGTCGATGAACATCCCGATCTCGGGCAGCACGGGCGGCAACCTTGTCTGGGACAAGGCCAAGGTCAAGCAGCTCGTGGAACAGCTGAACAACGACGAGAAGGTCACGGTCACCTCGGACTGACCCCCTCGATCACCACGCACCACCCGAATCGCCCCGGCCCGCTCACGCGCACCGGGGCGTTTCGTCGTACAGCGCCTACGGCAGGTTGCGCGCCATCACGATGCGCTGGATCTGGTTCGTGCCCTCGTAGATCTGGGTGATCTTGGCGTCGCGCATCATCCGTTCCACCGGGTAGTCGCGCGTGTAGCCGTAGCCGCCGAGGAGCTGGACCGCGTCCGTCGTGATCTCCATCGCCGTGTCGGAGGCGAAGCACTTGGCCGCGGCGCCGAAGAAGGTCAGGTGTTCCTTGTCGCCGCCGTCGGAGATGCGCTGGGAGCGGGCCGCCGCCGAGTAGGTGAGCTGGCGGGCCGCCTCCAGCTTCATCGCCATGTCGGCGAGCATGAACTGGACGCCCTGGAAGTCGCCGATCGGCTTGCCGAACTGCTTGCGCTCCTGGACGTAGCCCGTGGCGTAGTCGAGCGCGCCCTGGGCGATGCCGAGGGCCTGGGCCGCGATCGTGATGCGGGTGTGGTCCAGGGTCTTCATCGCCGTGGCGAAGCCGGTGCCCTCGGCGCCGATGAGGCGGTCGGCCGGGATGCGGACGTTGTCGAGGTAGACCTCGCGGGTCGGGGAGCCCTTGATGCCGAGCTTCTTCTCCGGGGCGCCGAAGGAGACACCCTCGTCGCCCTTCTCCACGACGAACGCCGAGATGCCCTTCGTACGGCGGTCGGGGTCGGTGACGGCCATCACCGTGTAGTACTCGGAGACGCCGGCGTTGGTGATCCAGCGCTTCACGCCGTTGAGTACGTAGCTGTCGCCGTCCCGTACGGCCTTGGTCTTCATGCCGGCGGCGTCCGAGCCCGCGTCCGGCTCGGAGAGGCAGTACGAGAACATCGCGTCGCCCTTGGCCAGCGGGCCGAGGTACTTCTTCTTCAGGTCATCGCCGCCGGAGAGGACCACGGGCAGCGAGCCGAGCTTGTTCACGGCCGGGATCAGGGAGGACGAGGCGCAGACGCGGGCGACCTCCTCGATGACTATCACCGTGGCGAGGGCGTCCGCACCGGCGCCGCCGTACTCCTCGGGGACGTGGACCGCGTGCAGATCCGCGGCGACCAGCGCGTCGAGCGCCTCCTGGGGGAAGCGGGCCTCCTCGTCCACCGCGGCGGCGAACGGCGCGATCTTCGCCTCGGAGAGCGCGCGCACCGCCTCCCGGAGCATGTCGTGCTCCTCCGACGGGCGGTACAGGTCGAAATCAGCCGATCCGGCCACGGTCCTTCACTCCCCTGAATGCTAACTACCGTTAAGTAACACCAATTTTAGAGGTCGGGAGCACCGCGCCGTACGTGAGTTTTCCGACAGCTCCCGCACCTTGCCGTACGGGCGACCGAAAAGGCGTCCGGAGCGCGGGGCTATGCTCGGCCGCGCACTCGCACGGTGCGATCGCAGCCGCGATCGCACGCCGGGCGCCACCGCATCCCGACCGCACTCCCAGGAGCACGACATGGCCCTCAAGATCACTGTGATCGGTACCGGCTACCTCGGCGCTACGCACGCCGCGGCCATGGCGGAACTGGGCTTCGAAGTCCTCGGGCTCGACGTCGTCCCCGAGAAGATCGAGATGCTGTCGGCGGGCCGGGTCCCGATGTACGAGCCCGGCCTGGAGGACCTGCTGCGCAAGCATGTCGCGGGCATCGAGGGGTCGAGCGGCCGGCTGCGCTTCACCACCTCCTACGAGGAGATCGGCGCGTTCGGCGACGTCCACTTCGTCTGCGTGAACACCCCGCAGAAGCACGGCGAGTACGCGTGCGACATGAGCTACGTCGAGAGCGCCTTCGACTCGCTGGCCCCGCAGCTGGGCCGGGCGGCGCTGGTGGTCGGCAAGTCGACCGTGCCGGTCGGCAGCGCGGAGCGGCTGGCGCGGCGGCTCACCGAGCTGGCGCCGGAGGGCGTCGACGTCGAGCTCGCCTGGAATCCCGAGTTCCTGCGGGAGGGCTTCGCCGTACAGGACACGCTCCACCCGGACCGGATCGTGGTGGGCACCGACAGCGAGCGCGCCGAGAAGCTGCTGCGCGAGGTGTACGCCACGCCTCTCGGAGAGGGGTCACCGTTCGTGGTGACGGACTTCCCGACCGCCGAGCTGGTGAAGACCGCCGCGAACTCCTTCCTCGCCACCAAGATCTCCTTCATCAACGCGATGGCCGAGGTCTGCGAGGCGGCAGGCGGCGACGTGGTGAAGCTGGCGGAGGCCATCGGCTACGACGAGCGCATCGGCAGGAAGTTCCTCCGGGCCGGGATCGGCTTCGGCGGCGGCTGTCTGCCCAAGGACATCCGGGCGTTCATGGCGCGGGCGGGCGAGCTGGGGGCGGACCAGGCGCTGACGTTCCTGCGCGAGGTCGACTCGATCAACATGCGGCGCCGCGGGCACATGGTGGAGCTGGCGCGCGAGGCCGTCGGGGGCGACTCGTCGTTCCTCGGCAAGCGGGTCGCGGTCCTGGGCGCGACGTTCAAGCCGGACTCGGACGACGTACGGGACTCCCCCGCGCTCAACGTCGCCGGGCAGATCCATCTCCAGGGCGGTCAGGTCACCGTGTACGACCCGAAGGGCATGGACAACGCCCGCGGGCTCTTCCCGACGCTCGGCTACGCCGAGTCCGCGCTGGAGGCGGTGCGCGGCGCCGATGTCGTCCTGCATCTGACCGAGTGGCGCGAGTTCCGGGAGCTGGACCCGGCGGAGCTCGGCGGGGCCGTGTCGCGGCGGCTGATCCTCGACGGGCGCAACGCGCTCGACCCGGCGGCGTGGCGCGGGGCGGGCTGGACGTACCGGGCGATGGGCCGGCCGAGGGCCTGACCGGCCCGTGGACACAACTACCGGCGGGCGTCGTCCAGTTCTTCGATCTTCGCCGTGGACGGCCGGCGCCGCTGCTGGTTGGCGCGCGCCAGGAACTCGGTGTCGCGCAGCACGCGTGCCGCGTTGCCCCAGGTGAGATCCGAGACGGCGGTGTCGTCCCAGCCGCGTTCGAGCAGTTCGGCGATCAACTGCGGGTAGCACGAGGTGTCTTCGAGGCCGACGGTGTGCGGTGTCCGGGACTCGCGGCCGTACGTCCCCGAGAGACCGACGCACTCCGGGCCCGCCACGTCCCGTACGCGCTCGACGGCGTCGGCGACCTGGGAGAGTGCCGGTGTCCTGCCGTGGGCGATCTGGTCCGGTGCGAAACTCACCATGCAGACACCGTTGTTGGCGCCGAGCAGCGCCAGGATGTCGTCCGGGACGCTCGCGGCGGAGTGGGAGAACATCACCGGTGCCTTGGTGACGGCGAACGTGGCGCGCGCCGTCTCGTCGGACGTGCCGGTCAGATCGATGACGACGCCGAGCCGGTTCAGCTCGCGCACGGCCTCGTGGCCGAAGCGGCTGAGCCCGCCCTCGGCCCAGCGGGCGCCCGCGAGGGAGAGGGCCCGCACGCCGAGGAAGTGGAACGCGCGCAGCGTGGCGAGCGAGTCGCCCATGGCCGGGCCCGAGACGGGGCCGAGGAGCGAGGCGACGCGTCCGCAGTTGCGGGCGTCGGCCAGGTCCCCGGCGCCGAGCGCGATGCGCAGGCTCTCCGGGTGGGACGAGATCAGATCCCGTACGAGGTCGATCAGCTCCAGCGTGGTGCTGACGGCCCGGCCCTCGCGGACCGCCGCGGCGTCGACCTCCAGGGACCAGAACTGCGCGCCCAGCGCGCCCTCTTTGATCCGCGGCATGTCGGTGTCGAGGAAGCTGTCGCCCTGTTCGAGGTCGTGGCTGTGGCTGGTGGCGCGGCGGCGCAGCAGCGTGGGGGCGAGGCTGTTGTGGCCGTCGACGACGGGGTGCGAGGCCAGCAGCTCGCGGGCGCGCTCGGCGGACGAGGCCGGCGTGGCGGGCGTGGCCGGGGAGGCGGGCAGTGCCGGGGAGGCTGCGTCCATGGCCGTCATCGAGTCGGTGGGCGGGGTCGTCAGCGATTCCGTGGGCGGGCTGGGGTGCGGCCGCGCGTCGAGATCACCGGCCGCCGGTGTCGCGTCCGTGTCGTAGGGGTCGTCCTTCAGATCTGCCATGACGAGGCTCCGTGGGGTGCGAAGGCAGTACGGCCACCGTGCCACGGGCCGCCGGACGGGTCGCGGCGGACGGGGCGTTCGGGGGTACGGCGCGGGGCGCGGGCCCGACAAGTCCGGCCCGCGCCCCGTACCCCCGGAGTCTCAGTACCCCCGGCGTCTCAGCCGTCCAGTTCCGCGATGGTCGCCGTCGAAGGACCGCGCTCCGCGCGCAGCGCACGGGCCACGTCCTCCGCGGCGCGCAGCACCCGTACCGCGTTGTGCCAGGTCAGCTTCGCCAGGTCCTCGGGAGACCAGCGGCGGGCGAGGAGTTCAGCGACGAGGTTCGGGTAGCCGGCGACGTCCTCAAGGCCGTCCGGCGTGAACGCCGTGCCGTCGTAGTCGCCGCCGATACCGATGTGGTCGATGCCCGCGACCTCGCGCATATGGTCCAGATGGTCGGCGACCGTCGCGACGGTCGCCGCCGGGCGCGGGTTGGCCGCCTCGAAAGCCCGGTGGATCCTCATCGCGGACTCGGTCGTGTCGAGCGGGTGCGCACCGCGCTCGCGCATGTTCTCGTCGGCGGCCTTCGTCCAGGCGATGGCCTCGGGAAGGATGAACTTCGGTACGAAGGTGGCCATCGCCACCCCGCCGTTGGCCGGCAGCAGTTCCAGCACGTCGTCCGGGATGTTGCGCGGATGGTCGCAGACCGCCCGCGCGGAGGAGTGCGAGAAGAGCACGGGCGCGGCGCTGGTGGCGAGCGCGTCGCGCATCGTCGTGGCGGCCACGTGCGAGAGGTCGACCAGCATGCCGGTGCGGTTCATCTCGCGTACGACCTCGTGGCCGAAGGGCGAGAGGCCGCCCACGCCGGGCTCGTCGGTCGCCGAGTCGGCCCACGCGAGGTTGTCGTTGTGCGTGAGTGTCAGGTAGCGCACGCCGAGCGCGTACAGGGCGCGCAGCGTGGCGAGGGAGTTGTTGACGGAGTGGCCGCCCTCGGCGCCCATCAGGGACGCGATACGCCCGGTGCGGCGGGCGTTCTCCATGTCGTCGGCGGTGCGGGCCGCGGCGAGGTCGTCGGGGTAGCGGGCGATCATGCGCCCGACGACGTCGATCTGCTCCAGGGTCGCGCTGACCGCCGTGTCGCCGGCCATGTCGGAGCGTACGTACACCGACCAGAACTGCGCCCCGACCCCGCCCGCCCGCAGCCGCGGGATGTCGGTGTGCAGATGCGCCGACTGGTCGTCGGCGAGGTCGCGGCGGTCGAGGTCGTAGGCGACCTGTTCACGCAGCGCCCACGGCAGGTCGTTGTGCCCGTCGACCACGGGGAAGTCTTCGAGCAGTTCGCGGGCCTGCTCCAGATAGTCATCGGTGCCCATGGGGGCCCTCACTTCCCGAAGCCGAAGCTGTCGTGACCGCTGACCTTCGCTCGCAGGAGTCTGCCCTTGTCCGTGGCCTGTTCGTTCAGGCTCCGCTGGAAGTCCTCCATACGGGCCCGCAGCCCGGGGTCGGACGCCGCCAGGATCCGCGCGGCCAGCAGACCGGCGTTACGGGCTCCTCCTACGGAGACGGTCGCGACCGGCACGCCTGCGGGCATCTGCACGATCGACAGCAGCGAGTCCATGCCGTCCAGGTACTTCAGCGGTACCGGGACGCCGATGACCGGCAGCGGGGTGACGGAGGCCAGCATGCCCGGCAGATGGGCCGCGCCGCCCGCGCCCGCGATGATCGCCCTGAGCCCGCGTCCGGCGGCCTCCTCGCCGTACGCGATCATCTCGCGCGGCATCCGGTGCGCGGAGACGACGTCGACCTCGTAGGCGATCTCGAACTTGTCGAGCGCCTGCGCGGCGGCCTCCATGACGGGCCAGTCGGAGTCCGACCCCATGACGACGCCGATGAGGGGAGAGCTCATGTGGTGATCGTTCCTCGGAGGTATCCGGCGGCGTGGCGGGCGCGCTCCAGCACGTCGTCCAGGTCGTCACCGTAGGTGTTGACGTGGCCCACCTTGCGGCCGGGCTTCACGTCCTTGCCGTACATGTGGATCTTGAGCTGCGGGTCATGGGCCATGCAGTGCAGATACGCCGCGTACATGTCGGGGTAGTCGCCGCCCAGTACGTTGCACATGACCGTCCACGGCGCGCGCGGGCGCGGGTCGCCGAGGGGCAGGTCGAGCACGGCGCGTACGTGGTTGGCGAACTGCGAGGTGATCGCCCCGTCCTGCGTCCAGTGGCCGGAGTTGTGCGGGCGCATGGCCAGCTCGTTGACGAGGATCCGGCCGTCGGCCGTCTCGAACAGCTCGACGGCGAGATGACCGACGACGCCCAGTTCGGCGGCGATCCGCAGCGCGAGCCGCTGCGCCTCGCCGGACAGCTCGTCGGAGAGACCGGGCGCGGGCGCGATGACGGTGTCGCACACGCCGTCGACCTGCTGGGACTCCACGACGGGGTACGCGACGGCCTGGCCGTGCGGCGAGCGCACGATGTTGGCGGCGAGCTCCCGGACGAAGTCGACCTTCTCCTCGGCGAGGACGGGGACGCCGGCCCGGAAGGGCTGCTCCGCGTCGTCCTCCGATCGGGCGAACCAGACGCCCTTGCCGTCGTAGCCGCCGCGCACCGTCTTCAGGATGACGGGGAAGCCGCCGACCTCGGCGGCGAAGGCGGCGACATCGGCGGGGTCGGTGACGATGCGATGGCGCGGGCAGGGCGCGCCCAGCTCGGTGAGCCTGGCGCGCATCACGCCCTTGTCCTGCGCGTGCACGAGGGCTTCCGGCCCGGGGCGTACGGGGATGCCGTCCGCCTCCAGGGCGCGCAGATGCTCGATCGGCACATGCTCGTGGTCGAAGGTGAGCACGTCGCAGCCGCGCGCGAAGGCACGCAGGGTCTCCAGATCGGTGTGGTCGCCGATGACCACATCGGCGACCACCTGGGCCGCGGAGTCCTGAGGGGTCTCGCTGAGGAGCTTGAATCTGATGCCGAGGGGGATGCCCGCCTCGTGGGTCATACGGGCGAGCTGACCGCCGCCGACCATGCCGACTACCGGGAATGTCACACTCCCAGGGTATCCGTCGCCCGGTCCGGCACCTTCCGGTGGTTACAGTGGGCCGGTCGGCGACGTAACCGCGACGCCGACGGAGCACGTCGACAGAGCACGTCGACGGACCACATCGACCGAATACGCCGACCGACACACGCCGACCGGACGGGGCTGAGCGACCTGATGACTGCCGCGCCTTCGCAGAGACCAGCCCTGCGGGAGCGGTTGTCGCTGCTCACCCACGAGATCGCCAAGTTCGGCGCGGTCGGCGGGGTGGGTCTGCTGGTCAATCTGGCGGTCTTCAACCTCGTACGGCACACCACCGAACTCCAGGTCGTACGGGCCAGCATCCTGGCCACCGTCGTCGCGATCGCCTGCAACTACGTGGGCTTCCGCTACTTCGCCTACCGGGACCGCGACAAGACCCGGCGGACGAAGGAGCTGACGCTCTTCCTGCTGTTCAGCGCGGTCGGGCTGGTCATCGAGAACGGTGTGCTCTACACGGCGACGTACGGGTTCGGCTGGGACGGGCCGCTCCAGAGCAACGTGTTCAAGTTCCTGGGGATCGGCGTGGCGACGCTGTTCCGCTTCTGGTCGTACCGGACGTGGGTGTTCCGCCGGCTCCGGCCGGAGCCCGCGCCCGTGCCGGGGCTGGTGCCGGAAGCGGAGCCCGGCCGGGTCACCTGACGCTCATCTGACAGTCCTCTTCGGCTCCTTGCGGATCCGCACCTCGCGGCTGAGGAACAGCGCGAAGACCGGCGGCTGCTGCTGGAGCAGTTCGAGCCGACCGCCGTCCGCCTCCGCCAGATCACGGGCGACCGCGAGCCCGATACCCGTCGAGTTGTGCCCGCTGATCGCGCGCTCGAAGATCCGTGACCCGAGGTCCGCCGGTACGCCGGGGCCCTCGTCCGTGACCTCGATCACGGCCTGGTTGCCGGTGATCCTGCTGCGCAGGGCGACGGTGCCGCCGCCGTGCATCAGCGAGTTCTCGATCAGCGCGGCGAGGACCTGCGCGACGGCGCCGGGGGTGCCGACGGCCCGCATGTGCTGGGTGCCGGAGCAGACGATCGCGCGTCCGGCGCTGCGGTAGGCCGGGCGCCACTCCTCGATCTGCTGCTGTACGACGTCGTCGAGGTCGAAGACGATCGCGGAGCCGGTGCGGGCGTCGCGCGAGTTGGTGAGCAGCCGCTCCACCACGTCGGTCAGCCGCTCCACCTGCGTCAGGGCGATCGTCGCCTCGTCCTTGACGGTGTCGGGGTCGTCGGTGGTGGAGATCTCCTCCAGGCGCATGGAGAGCGCGGTGAGGGGCGTACGAAGCTGGTGGGAGGCGTCGGCGGCCAGCCGGCGCTCCGCGGTCAGCATTCGCGCGATCCGCTCGGCGCTGGCGTCGAGGACGTCGGCGACCCGGTCCAGCTCGGGCACCCCGTACCGCTTGTGGCGGGGGCGCGGGTCGCCGGAGCCGAGGCGTTCGGCGGTCTCGGCGAGGTCGGTGAGGGGCGACGCGAGCTTGTTGGCCTGGCGTACGGCGAGCAGGACGGCAGCGATCACGGCGAGCAGTGCCACCGCGCCGATGATCATGAGGGTGCGGCCGAGTTCGGCCGTGACGGAGGCACGGGACTCCTCGACGGTGACGGTCTCGCCCTGCTCGCCCTCGGCCTTGCCCCTGATGGCGCCGTCGTCGGGGCGTGCGCCGATCTCGACGGCCGGGCGGCCGGGGATCTCGACCTTGGCGTACCGTCCGCCGTCGACCTGTTCCCGCAGGATCGCCTCGGTGACGCGCTCGCCGCCGAGCAGCCGGCTGTCGACGATGCTGACCAGCCGTACGGCCTCCAGGTCCACCCTCTCCTGGGCGCTGTTGCTGATGGTGCGGGTCTCGACGATGACGAGCGAGACGCCGAAGACGGCGATCACGACGAGCACCACGGCGAGCGTGGAGTTGATCAGACGACGGCGCACTGTGCCCTACTTCTGTTCGGCCCTGGGGCGCGTCCCGCCGGATCGGGCCGGGTCGCCCGCCTCAGCTCTTCTCGAAACGGAAACCGACGCCCCGTACCGTCGCGATGTACCGCGGGTTCGCCGCGTCGTCGCCCAGCTTCTTGCGCAGCCACGAGATGTGCATGTCCAGGGTCTTCGTGGAGGACCACCACGTGGTGTCCCAGACCTCGCGCATCAGCTGGTCGCGCGTGACGACCCGGCCCGCGTCCCTGACGAGGACCCGCAGCAGGTCGAACTCCTTGGCGGTGAGCTGGAGTTCCTCCTCGCCCATCCATGCCCGGTGCGACTCGACGTCGATACGGACGCCGTGCGTGGTGGGCGATGCGGCCGGCTCGCTCGCGCCGCGCCGCAGCAGGGCGCGGACCCTGGCGAGCAGTTCGGCCAGCCGGAAGGGCTTGGTCACGTAGTCGTCGGCGCCGGCGTCGAGGCCGACCACCGTGTCCACCTCGTCGGCGCGGGCGGTCAGCACCAGCAGGGGCACGGAGTGGCCCTCGGAGCGGAGTCTGCGGGCGACTTCGAGACCGTCCATGCCGGGCAGTCCGAGGTCGAGTACGACCAGGTCCACTCCGCCCTGGAGGCCGGCTTCGAGCGCGGTGGGACCGTCTTCGCGTACCTCCACCTCGTAGCCCTCCCTGCGCAGTGCGCGGGCCAGCGGCTCCGAGATGGACGCGTCGTCCTCGGCGAGCAGTACACGGGTCATGAGGTTGATGGTAGTCCGCGTGGAGGAGCGTCCGGGCAGTGATCGCCGATGCCTGCGGCTCCGGCCGCGCGGCACGTCGTAGGACCAATCGGGGATCTTTGGCCGCCCAAGGGCCGAAGGTCCCCTTTTCGCGCACCCGGCCGGGCGAGGATCCCCCCATGGCGTCCAGCCTCACCAAGGACTCCCCCGAACCGACCGGCGGCCGCCCCACGGCCCCCGGCCCCCAGGGCGTACCCGAGAAGACGTTCTTCGGCCA
Organism: Streptomyces sp. NPDC058665; assembly: GCF_042714995.1. Lineage (NCBI taxonomy): Bacteria > Bacillati > Actinomycetota > Actinomycetes > Kitasatosporales > Streptomycetaceae > Streptomyces > Streptomyces sp. NPDC058665. The sequence goes on along the minus strand of NZ_JBHXRX010000002.1, from coordinate 176,405 downwards.
TCCGCGCGGACTGGCCACGCTCTTCATGACGGAGATGTGGGAACGCTTCAGCTTCTACGGCATGAAGGCTCTGCTCACGATCTATCTGATCTCGGGCGGCCCCGAGGCCTCGAAGGGCCTTCAGGGGGGCGGCCTGGGGATGACCCTGGCCACCACGACGGCGATCTACTCCATCTATCTGTCGATGGTCTATCTGCTGGCCATGCCCGGCGGCTGGCTGGGCGACCGGGTCTGGGGCCCGCGCAGGACCGTGACCATCGCGGCCTGCACCATCATGGCCGGCCATCTGACGCTCACCCTGCCCGGCTCGGGCACCTTCTTCGCCGGTCTGGGGCTGGTGGCGCTCGGCTCGGGTCTGCTGAAGTCCAACATCTCCACGATGGTCGGCCATCTCTACGACGGCACCGACGACCCGCGCCGCGACGGCGGCTTCACCATCTTCTACATGGGCATCAACATCGGTGCCTTCTTCGCGCCGCTGGTCATCGGCACCGTCGGTGAGAAGTACAGCTGGCACCTCGGCTTCGCGCTCGCGGCACTCGGCATGGGCATCGGCCTGCTCGTGTTCCTGCTCGGTACGAAGCACCTGGCCCCGCGGAGCAGCCACGTACCGACGCCGTTGTCCGCCGAGGAACGGGGGAGCTGGCTGAGGAAGGGGCTGACCTGGCTGCTGATCGGCTCGGTCTTCTACGGACTCGCCGTCTTCACCGGCCACTTCACCATCAACTGGGCGATGGTGCCGCTGACACTGGCGGGCATCGTCATCCCGGCCGGGGTGCTGGTCCGGATGAAGCGCGACAAGGATCTCTCGCCGGCCGAACAGGCGAAGATGTCCGGCTACATCTGGTTCTTCGTCGCGGCGGCCGTCTTCTGGATGATCTACGACCAGGGCGGGTCGACGATCCAGGCCTTCGGTACGACGAAGGCCGCCGACCATGTCTTCGGCATCGGCTTCCCGACGTCCTGGTACCAGTCGCTGAACCCCGTCTTCATCATGGCGCTGGCGCCCGTGATCGCCTGGCTCTGGCTCTGGCTGAACCGGCGGGGCCAGGAGCCGAGCACGGTCGTGAAGTTCGCCGCGGGTCTGGCCTTCGTGGGTGTCTCGTTCTTCTTCTTCCTGATCCCGCTGATACTGGCGGCCGATGGCACCCTGGTCAGCCCGGTGTGGCTGGTGGGCATCTATCTGATCCAGACGGTGGGCGAGCTGTGTGTCTCACCGGTCGGTCTGTCGGTGACGACGAAGATGGCGCCGGCGAAGTACGCCGGTCAGATGATGGGTGTGTGGTTCCTCGCGGTCACCGCGGGCGACTCTGTGACCGGGATGCTCTCGATCGCCGGGGTGGATCTGAGCCGTACGGGGGTGGTGGCCGTGGAGGCGGCGCTGGCCACGCTCGCGGGCTTCGCGGTCTTCATGTACCGCAGGACGGTGCGTGGGCTGATGGGGGACGTGCGCTGAGGGTCTCTCGCGCTTCTCGCCGGTCTCGCCGCTAGGACGGGGCCGCGAGGATCGCCCAGACCGTCTTGCCGGGGGCTCCCGGCGTACGGGACACCCCCCAGTCCAGACAGAGCCGCTGCACGATGAACATGCCGTGGCCGCCCGGCCGTCCGGCACGGTGCGGGGTACGGGGCGCGGGCTGGCCGGTGCCGCGGTCCGTGACCTCCAGGCGCAGCACCTTGGTGTCTGAGGAGACCCGGAGCTGTTCGGGGCCCTCGGCGTGCAGGCACGCGTTGGTGACCAGCTCGGAGACGACGAGCAGGACGTCCTCCGCGGCGGCGCGTCGGTCGGCGGTCTCGGCCGGCAGCCAGCCCCAGTCGTAAAGGGCCTGGCGGGTGAAGTCGCGCGCCATCGGGACGATGCCGCTGGCGCTGCCCAACGCCAGGGTGCGTACCCGGCTTTCGGGCCCGGCGGAGTGGGTACCCGCGCCGTCCGGCTCGGAGCCGAAATCGCCCGGCGGAAACTGCCGGGTGGTGCTCATCAGCGCTTCACCTCACCGATTCACCGGTTCGCCAATTGGTCGTTCTCATCTAGACATCGGTACAGAGACTGCCTGGCCTGTCCCGACCGGCCCGGGGTCTCTTCTGCCCGGCGTAATCGTGACAACACCCACAAGACCTACGCGGGTGACGTGACACTTGCAACATCTGGTTCACACAAGGCCCTCGTGCGGGCCCCGGGTCAGTCGGCAAGAGCCGCTTCCAGCGAATCGTGCACGGTGAAGACCGCGTCGGCGCCGGTGATTTCGAAGACCCTGGCGACCACCGGCAGCATCGCGGCCAGATGGACCGCACCGCCGGCCGCTTCGGCCCTGAGACGGGCCCCGAGCAGGACGTTCAGCCCGGTCGAGTCACAGAATTCGAGCTGCGAGCAGTCGATCACGAGCCGGTCCCGGCCCTGGTCGAGTGCTTCGTCCAGAGGTGCGCGCAACAGCCCGGCGGTGTGGTGATCCAACTCACCCGCGGCTGTCACGACCTCGCTTCGGCCCTCGGTCCGAACTTCGACCCGGAGCCGGCCCCGGTTCGTGCTGCCGACCGTCTGGCGGTCCATGCCCGTCCGTCCCTCTTCTGCGGTGAAGTGCGCCGTCGTCAGATGTTTCAGAAGTTGCCGCATATCGCGATGTGATCGTGCTTGTCGTCGCGTCGCATGCCGTTGACGTTCGTCGAAACATTACGCCTTTCACACGGCCTCCGGTAGCCAATCTCCCCCACAAGGCGGACATATGTGCGAAATGACACTTGCACCTGTCCGCGCTGAACCGATAGGGCTAGTAGGGACACAAGAACCAGACCGACACGACCGGCTATGGAGGCGCCGCAAACCGCAGCAGCGCGTATTGGCATCGGCAGCCATATGCCGAGAACGTATGGAGGAGACCATGTCACCCCGGCTCGACGAACCGCGTACCCACGAGGCGCCGTCGACAACCCCGTCCGAACCTGACGAGACCGGCGCCACACTCGCGTCCGGTTTCCCGGGCCTCGATGACATGCCAGAGATCCCGCCCTTCGAAGAGGTCGGCGCGCTGGACGCGCGGGCACTGTCCAAGACGCTCTTCGAGCGCCTTGAGGGCCTGGAAGAGGGCACCCACGAGCACGCGTACGTGCGCAACACCCTGGTCGAGCTGAATCTCGCCCTGGTCAAGTTCGCCGCCTCCCGGTTCCGCTCCCGCAGCGAGCCCATGGAGGACATCATCCAGGTCGGCACGATCGGCCTGATCAAGGCGATCGACCGCTTCGAGCTCAGCAGGGGCGTCGAGTTCCCCACCTTCGCGATGCCGACGATCGTCGGCGAGATCAAGCGCTTCTTCCGCGACACGTCGTGGTCGGTGCGGGTGCCGCGCAGGCTTCAGGAGCTCCGCCTCGAACTGGCCAAGGCCGGCGACGAGTTGTCCCAGCAGCTGGACCGCGCGCCAACCGTCGGCGAACTCGCCGACCGGCTCGGCATCACCAACGACGAGGTCGTCGAGGGGATGGCGGCGAGCAACGCGTACACGGCGAGCTCGCTGGACGCGCAGCCGGAGGAGGACGACACCGAGGGCGCGCTGTCGGACCGCATCGGCTACGAGGACCACGGGATCGAAGGCATCGAGTACGTCGAGTCGTTGAAGCCGCTGATAGCGGGACTTCCGTCACGCGACCGGACGATCCTCTCGCTGCGGTTCGTGGCCAACATGACGCAGTCGGAGATCGGCGAGGAGCTGGGCATCTCCCAGATGCACGTGTCCCGCCTGCTCTCACGCACGCTGGTGAGGCTCCGAAAGGGCCTGACGCTCGACGAGTGACACCTCTCCAACCAGCCCCCCACGCGGCCCGGCGGCAGTCACGGACTCCCGCCGGGCCGCGTGCGCGGGGACCGGCGCCGCCGAGAGTATGTAGATGACCAACTCATCCCTGACGAGGAACGAGTACGCGACTTCCCGCCCGAGCCGCGCGAGCGCACGCTGCTGCTCCCGCCCGTCGGCCCGCCACGCGCGCAACGGCCGGGCTGCATACGAGTCGAGCTGATCGGCGATGTGCTCGGCCCGCTCCGCCAGCCACGTCAGGGCCGTCCACGGCGAGTCGGCCGCGTGCCCGCCGAGCCAGAACAACCGCCGGTCGTGGAGGGTATAGGCGACGCAGTCGGCGCGGTAGGTGAGTTCGGGGAGGCTCACACCAAGTCCTGCCGGTGGATGGGCAGGTGCACCCATACGGTCTTGCCGACATCACGGGGCCTGACGCCCCAGCCCGCACTGAGGGCGTCCACGAGTAACAGGCCCCGCCCGTGGGCGTCGGTCTCCTGAGGCTTCCTCAACTCCGGCATCTGCCACCGGAACGAGTCGGAGACTTCGAGCACGAGTACACCGCCGCGTCGGCGCAGTCCGAGTTCGAAGAACTCGCCCGTACCAAGAGCGTGCTGGACGACGTTGGTCGTCAACTCACTGGTGACGAGGGCGGCGACGTCGACGAGGCCGCCCAACTTCCACTCGGTCAGTAGTACTTCGACGTGGCGTCGGGCCGCGGGGACGGAGTCCCTGCGGATCCGGAACCTCTTGATGTGTGTGCGCCCGGACATGCGTCCCCCAAGGGTTGTGGGCAGGCGGAACCAGGGATCACGGCCTGTCGCGACTTGGCGACACCACGTGATGCAACTCACCGTATGGGTCAACGCGCACATACTGCAATCGAACTTGAGCGAGAAGTTGCATCTCACTCCTCGTCTCAACTTGTTGGCGTGTAGCGTCCACAGCCGTGCAAACTGGTCACGGACAGTGGAGGAGAGAACATGCCCGCAGGTGGACGACCTACCGTGCGCAGCAGGCGACTTGGGGCGGCGCTGAGGCGCTACCGCGAAGCGGCGAAGCTGGATCAGACGCACGCGGCGGAGCACATCGCGGGCTCGAAGGCCAAGATCAGCCGCATCGAGACGGGCCAGGTCTCCGCCCGGCCCGGTGATGTCCGGCTGATGCTGGAGCTGTACGGGGTCGAGGACCGCGAGGTCTGTTTACGGCTGGAACAACTGGCGCGGGACTCCAACAAGCGGGGTTGGTGGCTGGACTTCCCCTGGGCGAGCAGAAATGAGGGGTTCGCCGACTTCGTGACGCTGGAGACAGACGCCAGTTACATCCGTTCCTGGCAGCCGCTCTTCATCCCGGGCCTGCTCCAGACCGATGACTACCTGAAGACCCTCTTGGGCGGGAGTCTCACCGCCTACTCGCCTCCAGCGGTCGAAGAAATGGTCGGCATCCGGCAGACACGGCGACGGACCATCGAGGAGGGCGGCGCCCGATTCGCGACGGTCATCTGGGAGCCGGCGCTGACTGCGCCCATGCCGTCCGCGAAGATCCACCGCGAACAGCTCAGCCACATCTGGGATGTGGCGCAGCGTCAGAACGTGAGCATTCAGGTCCTGCCACTCGGCGAATGGCAGGCCGCACACATGAGCACTCATTTCGTGTTGTTCAACTTCGGCCCGGAGCCGGCACCGGAAGCCGTCGCGTACGACACCACGACCAGCACCGTTCTCTTGGAAGACCTGGCGGAGATGGCCAATCATGCCCAGATCTTCGAAGCGCTGCGGTCCGCCGCGCTGACCCCGGATCAGAGCCTTGCTTTCATCGATAGGACGATGAAGGAAATCCCGGCGAGCGAGAAGGACACGTGATGAAGAACCAGGACGTCGTGACCGCGTTCAAGAAGTCCAGTGCTTCGGCAGGCGGCACCCAGGACTGCGTCGAGGTCGCCCACACCGCCGACGGCGGACGCGCGGTACGCGACACCAAGGACCGCGCCGCCGGAACCCAGTTCTACACACCCGCCCAGTGGTCCGCGTTCCTTACCGGCATAAAGAACGGTGAAATCGGCGCGTAGCTACGTTGCCAACGGCTACGCGTTCCTGTCGGCCAGTAGCAGGGCGAGGGGACCGGCGGGCAGGAGGAACCGGCCGCCGGCGGCGGCAGTGAGGGCCTCGCCGATCGGCCACCACGCCAGTTTGAAGTCGGCCTCGTTCGGGCTCAGCTCCTGTGGGCCCAGCGCCAGTTGGCGGGCCTCGAACAGGTGAATACGGGCTGTGGAGGCCAGGGTCATGGCGTAGGAGCCGAGCGCGCGCCACTCGGTGGCTGTGGTTCCGGCCTCTTCCCGCAGTTCGCGGCGGGCGCAGTCCTCCGGGGTCTCACCGTCCTCGCGTCGCCCGCCGGGCAGGAACAGGTACTCGCCGCCGTGGCGCGGGAAGTCGGCGGTCAGGATGGCTACCCGGTCGCTGTCATCGCGCGCCACGATCACGGACGCGTCGCGGGTGGGGGCACTGGGGTCGTCGCTCATGCCCGGCGAGCGTAGTGGGGTTCAACCCCGGAGCATGGCCGCGTAGGGGTCGTTCATCACCACGGGGTGGGCGATTCTCCGGCCGTGGAAGCCGTCCTCTCCGAAGGCCTCGCCATGGTCGGCGCACATGATGACCAGCCACTGGCGGCGGGCGGTGAGCGTGGTGATCAACCGTCCAAGATGTTCGTCGGCGTAGGCCAGGGCTGCGGCCTGGGACTGGACGGTGTCCGTGCTGCCGCCGAGGTAGTGGCCGTGGGGGACGTGGGTGGCCGAGACGTTGACGAACAGGAACAGGGGCTCGGTCGGGCTGTCAGCCGCTTCGAGGGCCTGGTCGACCTGATGGCGAGTGGAGTCGGGTTCGGGTGAGGAGAATTCGGGGCGCCAATAGTCCTCGTCGAACATGTCCGGCAGGACGGATCCGAGCGGTGTCTCACGGGAGAAGTAGGTGACGCCGCCGATGCACACGGTGCGGTAGCCGTTCCGGCCGAGCCCGGCCAGAAGACTCGGGGCCTCGAACACGAAGGTTTGGTCGGGCACAGTCCCCAGCTGTGCCACGTCACGGGACAGATGGCGGGCATGGTCGCTATCGTCCTGCACGACCTCGGCGAACATCGTGAGGCCCACCGCTGGTTCGCCACCGCCCGACGAGCTGCCAAGCAGTCAGGGGACCGACTTCTGCATGCCTGGGTGCTCGGACGCGAGGCGATGGTTCCGTTGAACTACGGTGCCCCGGCCGCCGCCGCGAAACTCACCGACGAGGCACGGCACCTCGCCGGAAACAGCCCCAGCGCCGCTGCGGCCCTCGCAGCCGCCGTCGCCTCCCGCGCGTACGCGATCGGCGGCCACCGGGACAAGGCCCTCGTCGCTGTCGCCGATGTCGAGCGACTGGCCGGTCGGCTCACTCCGCAGCAGCACGCCGACACCTGGTTCGGCTACCCGTTGCAGAAGCATCACGTCCACATGAGCCAGGCACTCACCCAACTCGGTGAGACCGGCCGCGCGTACGAGACGCAGGCAACTGCGTTGGAGTTGTCGCGGGCGCCGTGACCAGCGGCTTCGTGATGCGTACCGCTCCGTGGTCGCTTGCGGGGGTTAACCCCATCGTGCTCGCTGGTATCAGTGGCACCACCGACTGACGTGCCAGCCGGATTCTGTGATCAACCGCGTCACCGAATGATTGCGCTGAAAGCACAACAGCACCTCAGTCGCCGAAGGATCACTCATGTCCCGCACTCCCCGCACGCACCGGTCCACGTATCGCGTTCTGTCGGCCCTCGCCTTGCTGACCCTGGCCGGCGGTGCCCTCACGGCCTGCGGGGACGACGACTCCGCCCCCGAGCGCGCCGTCTCCTCCCCGGCCACGTCGTCCGCCCCACCGAAAGCCGGCCGGTCAGGCGGGGCGGAGCTGCGCATGATCAGCAATGATGGGCATCGGCTGGCCTTCCATGTCACACCGGGCAACGGCGACACGATCGTCCTGGACTCGGGCGGCGGCGAGGACTCCTCGCAGTGGAAGGATCTCGTTCCCAAGCTACGCGCGGACACCGGTGCCACCGTCATCACCTACGACCGGGCCGGGCTCGGGAAGAGCGACGTGGTGCCCGGTCCGTGGAAGGTCGAGAGCGCTGTCAGCGACCTCAAGGCCGGGCTTGAGCAGTTGGGCGTCACCAAGAACGTGACCCTGGTGTCCCACTCCCAGGCCGGTGAGATCGCGAACTACTTCGCCAAGGACAACCCGAAGATGCTCTCCGGCGCGGTCCTGGTCGACGCCAATCTCCCCCCGTTCTTCACGGACGAGGAGATTCCCCGGCTCGTAGCCGCGAACCAGCCGCAGGTCGACGCGGCGAAGAAGGACCCCGACCGGCCGGAGAACCGGCAGCTCCTCTCCACCGCGGATGGCTTCGGCCCGGCGCACGAGGCGTTCCACAAGGTCAGTTGGCCGGACTCCGTCCCGGCGACGGTCATCGTTTCGGAGAAGACCCCCCTCGACGGGTCGCCCGTGGACGCCCAGCGCTGGCGCGACGCCGCAGCTTCGTTCGTCGAGGACGGGCCCGGCCGAACGCTCGTCACCGCCAAGCGCAGTTCCCACGACGTGCCGAAGGACCGACCCGACCTCGTACTCAAGGAGATCGCGGACATGGTCGCCGCGCAGCGGTGACCGCCCGCCCCCAATCAACGGACCGACGGACCGACGGGGACCGTATTGACGGGAGCGTCCGCTAAGGCCACATTGATCCGGGGGCAGGGGGGAATGGTATGGCTCAGGGGGTGGGCTGTCCGATGCCGTACGCCGTATTGGAAGGGGTCATGCGGCAGCGGCTCGGCAGGGAGTGTCTCTACGTGCCGTCGTGCAGGCTCGGGCTCTACGTGGCGCTGCGGCACTGGTGCCGGCCCGGTGGGCGGGTGTTGATGTCGCCCGTCAACGACGACGTCATCATGTTCGTGGTGCTCGCCGCCGGACTGCGGCCCGTCCAGGCGCCGTTGAACGGGCGGGACGGGTCGATCGACCTGGCCGCCGTTCCGGAGTCCGACTGGCGGGGGCTGTCCGCCGTACTGACCACGAATCTGTACGGGAATCCCGACCCCGCACCCGAACTGCGCGCCCGCTGCGACGCGTTGGGGATCCCGTTGATCGAGGACGCGGCACACGCGATCGGCAGCGAGGTGGGCGGCCGGGCCGTCGGCACCTTCGGGGACGCGGCCGTCTTCAGCCTCTCCAAGCATGTGGGCGCCAAGACCGGTGGGTTCCTCGCCATGGCCGACCCCGGGCTCCGTACGGAACTGGCGGCGGCCCGCGACGCGCTCCTCCGACCGGCCGGGCTCGCCGCCGAACTCGCCTACGCCGTAAGGCCGTACGCGGAGGCCGGGGTGCGCGGACTGCGGCTGGTGCGGGCCGCGCGGGGGCTGCTGCGCGCCGCCGGGGCCGAGGAACGCCGGGGCATCCGGATGGAGTTGCGGCCGGGTGAACTGAAGGAGGCGCTGGCCGACGCGCGGGGGCTCGACGGCTTCGACTCGTGGGTGCGCGTCGACATGCACCCGTACCGCGCCACGCCGGGCCGCGTGCGTCTGAGACGTACCGAACGGCTGCTGTCCGGGCTCGATCCGCTGCTCGGGGCCCACCGGGCGGGCACGGAACGGCTGTTGGCGACGCGGTGGGCACCGGGCGGGACGCACGGAGGGGTGCAGCCGCTGTTCCGGGTGCCGTTGCTGGTCGCCGACCGGGACGCCGCGGTCGCCGCGCTCGCCAAGCGCCGGATCACCACGGGTTATCTGTACGACCCGCCGCTCGACGTCTACGCGGGCGACGTCTTCACCGACGCGTCGCCGCACCCCGCGCCCGCCGCCTGGTTCGCCCGGCACGCGCTGCCGGCCGATCCGTTACGGGCCGGTCAAGTCATCGCCGCACTTGACGAGTTGGGGGCCGAGCCCGTCTTACCTCCGGGGTACGACGGTGGCTGACACCCTGCGGAAGGGCGCGTCGACCGAGGGCGGCGGAGACGCCGAGAGCGACAGGGGCGCCCACAGCGACTCGATGTTCCGCAACGCGTACGCGCTGATGCTCTCCACCGGCGTCTCCGCCGCCCTCGGCCTCGGCTTCTGGCTGGTCGCCGCCCGCTACTACACGGAGGAGGCCGTCGGCCAGGGGTCCGCCGCCATCGCCGCGATGCGGCTGCTGGCGTCCCTCACCGCGACCACCATGATCGGTGCGGTGGTGCGCTACGTGCCCCGGGCCGGGCGGGCGACCGGGGCGCTGGTGTGGCGCGCGTACGCGGTCAGTTCGGCCGTCGTGTGCGTCGCCTGCGTGGTCTTCCTGCTGACGCTCGACCTGTGGGGCCCCTCGTACGCGCCGCTCGGCGGCGTCACCGCCGGGCTCCTCTTCACCGGCTCGTGTGTGGCCTGGGCGCTGCTCACCCTCCAGGACGGGGTGCTGACCGGGCTGCGCAGGGCCTTCTGGGTGCCGGTCGGCAACGCCGTCTTCTCACTCGGGAAACTGCTGCTGCTCGTCGTGTTCGCCACCGCGATGCCGGTCCTCGGCGTCTTCGTGTCGTGGGCGGCGGCCATCGCCCTGTCCGTACTGCCCCTGGGCTGGCTGGTGTTCCGCCGGCTCATCCCGCGCCAGGCCGCCGCCGACCGGGACCGCGAGCCGCCGCGCCCGGCGGACATCGGGCGGTTCCTGGCCGGTGACTCGGTCGGCGCCCTGTTCAGCCTGGCGATGATCAACCTGCTGCCGGTGATGGTCGCCGTCCGCTTCGACGCGGCGCACAACGCGTTCTTCTACACCGCCTACACCGTCGGCGGGACGATGGAGTTCATGGCCATCAACATGGCCTCGTCCCTGACCGCGCACGCCTCGCACTCCCCCGAGCGGCTGGCGGAGGGCGTAAGGGGGGCGCTGCGCCGGATGACGCTGCTGCTGGTGCCCGTCGTGCTGGTGCTGGTGATCTTCGCGCCGCAGGTGCTCGCGCCCTTCGGGGCGGACTACGCCGAACACGGCTCGACGGTGCTGCGCCTGCTGGCCGCCGCCGCGCTGCCCCGGGTCGTGGTGGAGCTGTATATCGGTGTGCTGCGTGTCCAGGGGCGTACGGGAATGCTCGCCGCCCTTCAGGGCGTCATGTGCGTGTGTGTCCTCGGGAGCGCGGTCGTGCTGCTCGGGCCCGCCGGGATCTCGGGTGCCGGGCTGGCGATGCTGCTGTCCATGACGCTGGTCGCGCTGCTGGCGGCGCCGGGGCTGCGGTCGGCGCTGAAGGGGCACGGGCGGGGGCGTGCGCGGGCGCAGTCACGGTCGCGGTCACAGAAGCAGGGCTACGGGACGACATGGGCGCGCGAGGCCGCCGAGCTCAAGGTGGCCACGGCTCGTACGGAAGCGGCGGAACCGGCCCCGCATCCCAAGCGGCGCCTGTCCACCGCCGTGCTCTGGGTCCTTCTGGCCCTGGCCACCGGGCTGTTCTGGACACCGCTGCGGGGCATGGCCGACATCGCCGCCGACGAGGTGTCGGGGACCCAGTTCCTCGCCGCGCTTCCGCCGTTGACCCTGGGCGCCGGAGTCCTGCTGATCGTCGTCCAGTGCGCGGCCGTGGCAGCCGTACGGTCGCGTCCGCTCCTGCTCACGGCCGGCCTGCTGGCCCTGTTCACCGCGCTGCACGGAGCGCCGGTCCTTCTCGGCGTACGGCCCGAGGCGGTGTCGGGCCCCTGGCACCGGCCGGTCACCGAAGCCATCGCCCAACTGACCGGGCAGGCACTGGCGTTGGAGCTCCTGCCCGGCGTACTGCACCTGCTCTGCCTGGGGCTGGCCGCCGTCGCGCTCCGCGCGTCATTCGCGAACGGGCGGCTGGAGGGGCGGGCGGTCGCGACGGCGGTCTGGTGCCTGGCGGTGGCGCTCTGGTCGGCGCAGGGCGTTTTCGCCACGGTCGCCGTGCCGGTGACGCTGGGTCTGCTGGCGGTCGCCGCCACCGCCGTACTCGCGCGAATCCTGCGGATCGTCAAACCGAAATCCACGTCCGGCAGCTGAGCGTTGGCGGGTGTCCGATATGTGAGGTCCACTGGTGGATGTACGCGGAATCAGCTTCCTCCTGAGGGGATGATGGCATGTCCACCGAGACCAACGCCCGTGACATCACAGGTGACTTGGTCGGGCACCCGCTGGCACTACTCCAACTTCGCCGTCTCCGTCCTCGGGCACGCGCTCTCCACCGCCACGCGCACCAGTTGGGACACGTTGATGGAGGAGCAGGTCCCGGTGCCGCTCGGGCTGTCCGGTACGTCAACTCGCTGCGCCGGTACGGCCAGCGATGCGATCGGGCACGCCGGGGACGGCGTGAGTGAGGTGCCGCCGCTGCGTATCGGCGGCTTCGCGGCGGCGGGCGCGGTCCGGGCCCACCCCGCACGATCTGCTCACCTTCCTTGAGGCGCATCTGCGGCCCGAGCGCACACCGGCGCTGGCGCACGCGCTGCACGCGGTGCGCCGCCCGGTGCTGCGGCGCGGCGTGGGCAAGGCGCACACGCACACCCTGACCTGGTTCCAGCATCCGACCGCGAACGGTCCGGCGTACTTCCACTGCGGGGCGACAAGCGGGCAGCAGGCGTTCATCGGGTTCTGTCCGGGGACGGGGACGGCGGTGGCGGCGCTCGCCACGCGGCGGTTCAGGCGGGCGGACCGGTTCGTGCCGACGGCGTACGAGGTGCTGCTCGGCGGTTGAGGACAGTTGAGGAGTGGGCGAGCACGCTGAGGACCACCGGGCTACCTCGGCAGCGGCTGCCGGAAGTAGTCGTCCTCGCCCGCCTCGCGGTAACCCGCGAGCCCCGGGCCCTCGTTGACCGTCAGATCACAGTTGTCGCCCGGCACCGGTCTGTTCCACTGCACCAGCGCCTTCACATCCGGCATGGAGCGCACCGATCCAGGGATGTCCGCGTACCAGTCGCGCTGTCTGCCGGGGTCACCCGGATCGGGAACGGTGCCGAACTCGGCCAGCATCAAAGGCTTCTCCGCCGATACGTTGGCTCGCAGCCAGTCATAGGTCGGGCGCTGGCTGCGTTCGAAGTCCTTCCAGTCGGTCGTGTCGTGACAGAGGAAGTAGTTGTACTGGTCCATGCCGATCCAGTCGACGTAGTCGTCCCCCGGATACAGCGCCTTCATCTCGTCCGCGCTGCCCAGATAGCCGGAGACCGTCCACACCCACACGACGTTGTCGACGCCCAACTCCTCGAAGCGGTCCCGGAGATGGCGGTACGCGGCGACGTACTCCGCCGGGGTGCCCGCGCCCTCCTTGATCCGGGCGTCGACCTCCTGGTCGAAGGAGAAGAAGATCCGTTTGCCCCGCTGGTCGCCGTACTCCTTGATCCGGCGCGCCTGCGGATCGATGATCTCCTCGTCGTGCTTCCCGGAGGCGATGTTCGCCCAGCCCAGCTGGTCCTCGGTCCAGTTGGCGTGGTGCGGCTCACGCCACACGGTGGACTCCCAGGCCAGCATCAGCATCCGGTCCTCGCCCAACTCCCGCTCGTCGGGGGTGAGAAGCTGTCCGTCGAGGTCGGTGTTCGACATGTCGTGGTAGTTGTAGACGAGGTCGAGCTTGCGGCCGATCTTCTTCTCGAAGGCGTACACCGCCCTGGTGAGTGAGCCTTCCGCCGGGCCGCTCTCGTCGTACGGGACGTACGCCCCCCACCACGCGCCGCACGGCGGCTCCAGCCGGTCGGTAGCCGCGCAGGGATCCACCGGCCCGTCCGACTCGGTGGCCCAGATACCGATCCCGGCGATGAGCAGCCCGACGGCGACGAGGACGATCACGGTGTACGCCTGTTTCTCGGCATCGCTGAGCCGTGCCGCCATCACCGTCCCCTCCTGCCCGCCGCGCCGCGCGTCGCGGCGGGCAGGGGCAGCCCCGGCAGGGCGGCGGCGACGGTCGTGACCGCCGCCAGTGTCACCAGGAAGGCCGTCGCCGAGAAGCCGCGCACCAGAAACAGGGTGGTGGAGACCGTCACCGCGAGGGAGAGGCTGAGCGGCGCGGCGAGCGCGACGGCCTCGATACGGGCGGCCGGGCGCAGCGTGCCGCGCAGCGGATGGAGAAGCGCGAGACCGGGTCCGAAACAGACGAAGAGCGACACCGGGACCCAGCGCAGTGGTGAACCACCGGGCAGAGCGGTCGCGGCGAGCGCGCCCCAGCCGGCGAGGGCCAGCGGTACTCGGAGCCGTAAATGATCCAAAGTCATGGACGTTCGCCTTCCGCGGCCTGCCGGTACTCCAGGACGATGCCGTACGAGTGCGCCTCCACCACCCGGAACAGGGGAGAGACGCTGAGCCGTGACCGCAGGGCGCCGAAGCCGCCCGGGGGCAGCAGTCCTTCGCCGGCCGCGTAGATGTCCTGCGTACGGGTGAGGATCACGTACGCGTCGGTGTCCGGCGGGATCCGGTCGGCCAGATAGCGGGCGGGGTCTGCCAACATCCTTTCGTTCTCGGGGAGTTCCTGCTCGGCGAAGAACCAGTGCTCCACCCGGTCGTAGCGGTGCAGCGCCTGTGGGAAGGAGCCGGTGGTGGCGAGGATCAGCGCGCCTTCGGGCGCCCGGTCGATCGCGCGGGTGACCAGCGCGGTCTCGGCGGGCGGGGTGTAGTACATCTTCTCCTTGCCGTAGTACGAGGGCAGGAAGCCGGCCAGCAGCGCCACCAGGGAGACGGGCAGCGCGACATGGAGCGTGAGCGCGGCGGCCCGTCGGCGCGCCGGTCCGCGCCGGGCGGCGCCGACGGCGGGCACGAGCGTCGCCGCCGCGAAGAACGCGGCGCCGGGCAGCCCGAACAGATAGACCCGGAAGAGCATTTCGCCGCCGTAGTCGTTCACGACGAAGAGCGGGACCGGCGCGACGGACACGAGCAGCAGCGGCAGCGCGCTCCGCAGGAGCCGGCGCCGCAGCAGCAGCGCCGCGCCCGCCAGAGCGGCGACGGCGAGCACCATCAACACGTTGGCGCGGCCCGCGAGTTCGGGGCCGGGGCCGGTGAGCTCACCGGCGTAACCCGCGCGTGAGTTCTGGGTCAGCTCGCCGAGCGAGTCCCGCAGCGTGCCCAGGGTCTCGACGAACAGCGGCCGGCCCATCGTCAGGTCCCAGGCCAGCATGATCAGGACGGCGACGGCCAGCAGTCCGTAGTTGCGGTAGCGGCGGGTGAGGGTCAGTGCGAACAGCGAGACGCAGAGCATCACCGGCGTGAGCTGGTGCGCGGCGTTGACGGCCAGGATCAGCGGCGCGAGGAGCGCCACACAGACGGCGCGCTGCCGGGTGCCGGTGGGCGGTGGCACGGCGGCGGACGCCGGGTCGAGGAACGAGCGGTCGCGCAGCCTGCCCGCCGACTTCGGCAGCACGAAGTGCCGTAGCACAACGGCGATCACGGACAGATGCAGCAGATACGCGAAGCCCTGCGGCGCCAGATAGTCCTGCCCCACCCAGTTGGCGAGCTGGAAGATCCAGACGGCGGTCCACACCAGCCGCCAGTCCTCGGTGAAGGTGCGGTACAGCAGCACGAGCACCGGCATCAGCAGCAGACCGAGCGCGATCGGGGCCCAGTTGAGGAACACGGCGGCGCTCTCGACGCCGAAGGCGCGGACCAGCCCGCCGACGAGGGTGAAGAAGCCGGGCCACTGGTCGTAGGCGGACATGTTGCCCGACAGGGCGCCGTTCGGGCGCAGTTCACCGTTGAGCAGGAGCTGGTTGATCACGGCGTCGTGCTTGGAGGCCCAGGGATAGCGCACGGAGTCGTAAAGCACGGCGGGGGGCGCCTTGAGCGCGACGAGAAGGGCGACGCAGTAGCTCGCGGGCCACCACGGCGCGGTTCCGGCGCGGCGCAGGGCGGCCAGGAATCCGCACGTGAGGAGGGCGAGGGTGGCGTAGAACGCGACGGGGAAACGGTCGAGGAGCCCGTAGTCGCCCATGGTGCGGAAGCCGATGCGCGGCAGCGCGTACACCCAGAGGACGGCCCCGGCGAGCAACGGCAGCCAGGAGAGGAGGAGTTGGGGCCGCAGGGCCCGTAACGGCCGGGGCAGCGCGCGGCGGGGCCGGGGCGGGGTTGATCGTGTCGGCTGCGGGGTCTCGGCCTCAGCCTCAGTCTCGGCCTCCGCCTTGGTCGGAGGCTGGGCCATGTCCGGCGCGGGCACGCGTGGTTGCACGGTGCGACTCCCCCCACCCCTGTGTCGCGGCCGTCACGCCGCTGTCCCCTTCAGCGAATTATATGAACTCTCTGCGCTTTTGCGTGGCTCTCGTGCATCTCTGTTGCGTAAGGGCCGCCCCTGCCCCGGCCCCCTCTAGCCGGCGAACCGCGGTCCCCCGACGGCCGCGCGCGTCCTGCGGTAGAGGCGCCAGCCCACCGTCGCCGCCGAGTCGGGGAACGGCGCCGCCCGCGCGCCCTCCCCCGCCATCCACGCCTCCACGTCCGCCACCGTGTGGCCGCGGCGCAGGATGAGGCGGGAGATACGGAACGGCTCGTCCGCGTCCGAGCTGAGCGCGTGGCGTACGGCGACGGCCGAGGCGTATCCGGCTCGGCGGGCGGCCCCCCGTACGGCACGGCTGTTGTAGCCGTGCGGATAGGCGAGATGCGCGACCTCATGGCCCAGGACATCTTCGAGCGCCGCCTTGGACTCTCGTAGCTCACTGTCCAGTTGGGGCGCGCGAAGGGTGTCCAGCTGCGGGTGGGTGACCGTGTGCGCGCCGACCTCCACGCCGTACCGCTCCAGCGACGGCGCCTGCGCGAGAGTCATCATCGGGGCGGGCGGGAGCAGGCTGCCGAGCCCCGGGGTGATGGCACCGGTCGTGAGATAGGCGGTCGCGGGCAGGGCGCGCTCGGCGAGCGCTTCGGCCGTCGGGCCCGGCAGATCGGCGAATCCGTCGTCGAAGGTCAGGACCACGGGCCGGGGTGGCAGCGGGGCGCCGCCGGTCAGCCCTTCGACGAGCGCGCTGACCGGTACAGGGGTACGGCCCGTGGCCACGATCGCGTCGAGTTGGTCGGTGAACTGCCGTGGTGTGACGGTGAATTCGGCGATCCAGGCGGGCGGATCGGCCATCACCGCGTGGTACAGCAGCACGGGGATACGGCACGGTGAGTGGTCCCCCGGCCGCGTCGCCCGGTGCGGCACCCGGCGCGTCATCGCCGCCCCCAGCGGGCCTTGGCGTAACCCAGCGGGCCGTACAGCATCCCTCTGCGCTCCAGCCGGGACAGGGTGCGCGGCCACGGGTGGCTGTGGGTGCCGTGCGCGCCGGGAATGCCGGGGGCGCCCGGGGTGCCCGCCCCGGTCTCGGCCGGCCCCTGCCGGTGCGCGGTGATGGCCCGCGCGTGGGCCAGCCCGCGCGGCAGCTTCGCCAACAGCGCGGGCAGCAGGGCCGGGTGGCGGCAGATGACGGCGGTGAGATAGGCGGTGAGGCCGGCGCCGTAGCCGTACGCCTGGTTCCGCAGGTCCGGCCAGGTCTCACGGTGGTGGTGCCAGACCAGCGCGCCGGGTACGTACCGCAGCCGGTGGCCGGCGCTCAGGATCCGGACGAACGCGTAGAGGTCGTCGCCGCCCTTGGCGGGTGTGCCGGCGCCGGTGGCGGGGTCGAAACCGCCGACGGTGCGCAGGGCTGACGCGCGGAACGCCATGTTGGCGCCGGATCCGAAGCTGCCCGCCGTGAACGGGAAGAGCGGTTCGCCGGGGGGCGGCGCGGCCGGGTCGTAGAGACGCGGGGCGAAGCCTTTCGCGAAGCCGCCGTGGCTCTCCAGAAGGACCTGCGCGGGGGTGGTCAGACGGGCGGGCAGGATCAGGCCCGTGACACAGCCCGTACGGGGATCGGCGGCGAACGGCGCGGTGAGCGCGGAGAGCCAGTGCGGATCGGCGACGACGTCGTCGTCCGTGAAGGCGATGACGGGGCTGCCGGTGGCGGCGACGCCTCGGTTGTGGGCGGCGGCCAGTCCGGGCACGGGCTCGTGGACGTAGGTGACGCGGCCCGCGTAACGGGAGTGGACGAGTTCACGGGTGGCGGTGGTGACGGGCGCGTTGTCGACGACCACCACTGCGAAGTCCGGGTGCTCCTGCGCGAGGAGCGAATCGAGGGCGCGGCCGAGCTGGTCGGCGCGCTCGCGGGTGGCGACGACGACTGCCGTACGGGGCGGCTCACCGCCCAAGGGGCCTTCGGCCGACGGGTGTTGGAGGTGCTCGTTGTGCTCGCCGCCTCGCTGGACGAGGAAGGCCGCCGTCAGGACCTCGGCGGGGTCGGCGCCGTCGGGGACCGTGGTGAGGACGGTGGCGACGGGGCGGCCCCGGAGACGTACGAGCGCGTAGACGGGACCGGCGTGAAGGGGCGGGCCGCCGGGGGCGGGGGTCAGGGACAGGACCTCGGCCTTGGCCCCGGGATCGCCGGGGTCACCGGGGTCACCGGGATCCAGGGCGAGGTCCAGGTCCGCGACGCCGACGTCGCGCAGGAGCGATCGTGAGGGCGGTCTTGAAGGTGGTCCTGAAGGTGGTCGTGAAGGTGGTCGTGAGGACGTGCTCGGAGTGTGGGGCATCCTGCCTCCGCTCGTGGGCACTGAGAACGACTGCCAAGTGGTACGAGGAATCGGCCCGGTCGCCGGCCACCGTCACCGGTCGCGGAGCCGGCCCACCTGCTTCAGAGCGCGCTGCGCGTAGCCGGCCAGCCTCGGCCTGTTCCGTACGAAGCTGTGCGCGCGGCGCGACGGCTCACGGCTGAGCCGGTACAGGGCCGCCCGTGGCCCGCGCCGTACCGAAGCCCCCTCGTACACCCGCAGATCACCGGTCTTGAGCGCGTCCTTGTACTCGGCGGCGCCCCTGCCCAGGTCGAGCAGGCCGATCCCGGCGCCGGCCGCCGCCTCCGCCATCCGCAGATGGAGGATCAGACCGGGTGAGTACTTGGCGAAGTCGGTGTCGTACGCGGGGAACCAGCAGGACAGGACCGTCCGTGAGCGGAGCCCGAAGTGCGCGGCGGCCGGGCGGTCACCGGCGTACAGCACGGAGAGCACACCGGAGCAGCCGGGTGTGCGGTCAGCCGCCAACTGCCGTACCAGCGCGCTGATCCACTCGTTGGCGAACCGGTCGCGGCGGCCCGTCCTGCGGTACTGGGCCGACTTCCACTCCATGAGCGTGCGCAGGGCCGCCGGATCACGCTCGTCGAAGACGAACCGCACCTCGCCCGCCTGGCGGGCCAGTTTGCGTTCCTTGGCGGTCGTCGTACGGAAGAACTTGGGCGAACCGGCACGCAGGACCGCCTCGTACGCCTCGTACCCCTGAGCGACGTCGATGACCGGGGAGTCGAACTCCTCGGCCGCGGCCGGGACGAAGAGCGTCTGGCCCGCTTCGAGATTGTCGAACTCCCAGCTGGTGAGGGAGCAGGCGCGCAGCAACTCCCCGGCCGAGAGCCTGTGTTCGGGGTTCAGCACCACTCCCTGGCTGTCGGACACCCCGAACCCGATCGCACGGCCCTGCCCCAACGGGCCCTTCTCGTGAGGGAAGAAGCCTTCGTACTCGCCGCTCCCGCCTCCGACGACGGCCACCCGCGCGCCCGGCCGCACACGGCCGACTGCGAGGGTGAACTCGGGCTCCATGAACGGATTGGCTGGCGCGCCGGACAGCGCCCGTAACTCGCGCCAGCGTTCGATCTCCGCCGCGCCCATCTCCCCCGGCCGCATCACACGGATGCGGGCGGCGGCAGCACCACGTACACGTACATCGCTCAACTCGACCCCCCGGTCGCTCGGGCCCGTCCCTGTCGGCCGTCCCCACGGCCGGTCCCCCGACGAGCTCACGCCGAACAGGACGGTACCGGCCCAAATCGCTCCGGTACAGGGCCAGTCGGCCATGTCATGACGGATACGGATCACGGCGGACGCGGTGGGTGAACCTGTACATGTGGCCGATGGTGGCCAGGGGGCCGGTGTGGTGGGGTGCGGCCACACCCGCGGCCAGCCCGAACGTCCCGCGGGTCCGCCCCACATGTGTGCGGGTAGTGCCCGGCTCGTGTCGCCGTGTGACAGGAGTTGAGCAACTCCTGCCCGCGGCAGGCACATTGCTCGTAGGATCTGGTTGCTCGCGATCACGCCGGCGGGAGCCCTACGTGTCCGACGAGTCCTGGAAGGGGCCCGGTCTCCGTGTTCGCCGTATCCGTGCCTGTCATGTCGGATTCGCCGTGTTGAGCCGTCCGGTGGACGGAAGGAACAGACGGGCGGTGTGGTGGCTCGCGGTCCTGGCGGTCGCCGCCGTCGCCGCCGTGCTGATCGGCCAGGGCTCAACGGAGGAGTGGCGGCAGGTGCTCGCGGGCGGCTGCGCCGCCGTCGCCGTGCTGCTCCTGGCCTGGGTGCTCGTACTGCGCCGGCAGTTGGCCGCGGAGCGCGCCGAACACGACCGGGCGCGGCGTACCGCCGCGGCGCGGGCCGCCGAGATGGCACATCTCGCGGCGGTACGCGCCCCCGCCATCGCCGAACGGGTGCGTACGGGACGGCGGTTGGAGGGCATCCCGGGACCGGTCGCGCCCGAGGCCGAGACCGGCGAGGACTTCGCACGCGCGCTGGCCGCGGTGGTCGCCGCGCTCGGCTCGGACGAGGGCGTACGGCGCGAGCGCGGCCTGCGCGACTCGGTGCAGACGGCCTTCGAGTCGGTCGCCCGGAACATGCACGCGATGGCCACGGTGCAGCAGCAGGTACTCGACCAGGTGGAGCGCGCCATCGACGACCCGAGGCTGATGGCGGACGTGATGAAGGCCGACCACGCGGCCTCGCAGATGACCCGTAAGGCGCAGACGCTCCTCGTGATGTGCGGGATCTGGCCGGCCAGGCGCGAGTCGCAGCCGGTCTCGCTGTACGACTGCGTGCGCGGCGCGCAGTCGCGGATCGTGGAGTTCGGGCGCGTCGAGGTGCACGGCGGACAGACCCTGTACGTGGTGCCGCCCGCCGTCGAGGGCCTGATGCACGCCGTCGCCGAACTCCTGGAGAACGCGACCGTGTTCTCGCCCTCCCGCACCCAGGTGATCGTGACGATCCGGGAGGTCGGCGCGGGAGCCGTCGTGGAGATCGACGACGCGGGCCTCGGTATGCCGCCGGACGTACTGAAGCAGGCGATGTCGCAGCTCAGGGACGATCTGGACCTGACGCGACTCGGGGCCGTACCGCGCCTGGGGCTGGCGTGCGTGGGGCGCTGGAGCCGGGAGATGGGCTTCAACGTGGAGCTGACGGGGGCGTCCGCGTACGGCGGGACCCGGGCCGTCACCTTCGTACCGCACCGCCTGCTGACCGAACCGCTGTCGCACTTTCCGCCGGTGGCGGTCAGCGACCAGGTGTCGGAGGGCGAAGCGCGTGCGGGCAGGGCACCGGCGGACGAGGGCGCTTCCGGCGACGCGTCTGCGGGGGGAGCGCGTGAGCACGAACGATCTGCCGCCGCAGCCCCGGAGGACGCGCCCGGCGGGCTGCCGCGCCGCCGCAGCAGGCGGCGGAGCCCGTCCGCCGTCCCCGCCACCGCGCGGGAAAAGGAACGGACACCGGAACAGGCACCACAGGCGTCGCAGCCGCAACCCCCACAGCAAGCGCAGCCCGACCCCTCCTGGACCCCCGAAGCGGCACGCGCGTCGATCACCAGCGTGGTGTCCGGCTCCCGTCGTGGCCGCGCGGCGGCCGTCCAGGACACCGAAGTGCCCGACCAACACGACGGAGGCCGGCAGTGACCGGAAGAGTGACCGGAACGATCTCCCGACTCCCGGATCTCGGGTGGATGCTCCGCCCGCTGACCGAGATCCCGGGGGTCCGACACGCCGTGGTCGTCTCGGAGGACGGTCTGCGGCTCGGCCACGCGTCCGCCGAAGGTCTGAAGGGCCCGGTGTCCGAACTGAGCGTGGCCGAGGCCGAATCGCTCGCGGCGGCCTCCGCCGCGCTGACGATGACGGGGCGTTCCACGGCGGGGCTGCTGTTCGGCGGCGGCGCCGACGTACGGCAGTTGATGCTGGAGTCCGACCAGGGCTTCGTCCTCTTCACGTCGGCCGGGGTGGGTGCCCAGCTGGGCGCCGCGACCGAGACCGACGCCGATGTGGGCCTGGTGGCCCAGCAGATGCAACTGCTGGTCGTGAAGATCGGCAGCCACCTGAGCAGCCATCCCCGGGATCCGGTGAGCCCGTCCTCATGACGGAGCGCCCCGACGACCGGACCACGTCGGCGGTACGCCCGTACGTGATCACCGGTGGCAGGGCGGACGCCGGAGTCGAACCACTGTCCTGGGAGTCCCTGGTGGTGGCCGCGGCAGCGGTCCCGCCCGCGACCCTCCAGCCCGAACACCGAACGATCCTGACGCACTGTCAGGGCCTGCTGTCGGTGGCCGAGGTGTCGGCCCATCTGGGCCAACCACCCTCCGTGGTACAGGTGTTGCTCGCCGACCTCATCGACTGGGGGCTGATCGTGACCCGCCCACCCATACCGCCGGCCGAACGAGCCGATGTGACCATGCTGAGAAAGGTCCTCCATGGCCTCGAAAGCCGCCTCTGAGGCCACCGCGCCCGAGGCGCCGGAGGCGGCGGCGACGTCGTCGGACGCCGCCCCGCCCGAGCCGCGGTCCGGGGCGGCGTCCGAAGGCGTCGCCGCCGGCAAGTACGTGAGCTCCAGCGTCTCCGGCGCGGCGAAGATCATGGTCGTCGGGCCGCTGGGCGTGGGCAAGACGACGTTCATCGGCACGGTCTCCGAGATCAAACCGCTCAGCACCGAGGCCGTGATGACCCAGGCGGGCGCCTCGGTCGACGTACCCCCCGACCAGGCCAAGGCCACGACGACCGTCGCCCTGGACTTCGGCCGGATGACGCTCGACGGCGAGCTGGTCCTCTACCTCTTCGGTACGCCGGGGCAGCAGCGTTTCCTGCCCGCCTGGCGCGATCTGGCGCGGGGCGCGCTGGGCGCGCTCGCCCTGGTGGACACCCGTGATCTGACCGCCTCCTTCGACGCGCTCGGCCATCTGGAGGACCTGGGGCTGCCGTTCGCCGTCGCCGTCAACGTCTTCCCGGGCAGCCCCCGGCACAGCGACGGTGAACTGCGCGCCGCCCTCGACCTGTTGCCGGAGACGCCGCTGGTCTCCTGCGACGCGCGGGACGAGCGGTCGTCCGTCATGGCGCTCATCGCCCTCGTACGCCATCTCGTCCTCGCCGCCGAGTCCTCATGACGGAGTCCACATGACCGCTACGGAGTCCACATGACCACTCCCGCAGCCGACGCCGTATCGACGCCGGCGCCCGAGCCCGAGCCACGCGCCGGGGGCTGTCCGGTCGCCGGGCACACGGCGGCGACGCCCATCTTCGGGGAGCAGCTCGACGGCGACATGCTGCCTCGCCTGTACGAGCAACTGCGCGCCGAGCACGGTCCGGTGGCGCCGGTCGCCGTCGCGCCCGGTATCGAGGCATGGCTGGTGCTCGGCCACCGTGAGCTCGTACGGCTGACCCGTGAGGAGCAGGACTTCTCTCACGACCCGCGCCGCTGGCGCCAGTTGCGCGAGGGCCGAGTGCCGGAGGACTCGCCGATCCTGCCGATGGTGGGCTGGCGCCCGGCGCTGCTGTTCGCCGACGGGCAGCAGCACCGCCGGATGCGGGCGGCCGTGTCGGACGCGCTCTCCCGGATCAACGGGCATGAACTGCGGCGCGGCGTACGGGCGTTGTCCGAGCGGCTGATCACCGAGTTCGCCGACCGCAAGGAGGCTGACCTGGTCTCGGACTACGCGCGCAAGCTGCCGCTGATGGTGATCACCGGCCTGCTCGGGCTCGACGAGCCGACGGGCCGGGAGCTGGTGAAGGCCATCGCGGGGCTGGTCGTGGCGAACGCCGACTCCGCCGACGCGAGCAAGCGGATGGGCTCGATCCTGCTCGCCCTCATCGAGGAGAAGCGGCGCCGTCCCGGCAACGACGTCACGTCCGCGCTGCTGCACCATCCGGCGCGGCTGACGGACGAGGAAGTGCTGCACAACCTGGTGGTGATGTTCGTCGCGGGCAACCAGACCACGGTGAACTGGATCGCCACCACTCTGCGCATCCTGCTGTGCGACCCGGCGTTCCGGTCCTCGCTCAGCGGCGGTCATCTGAGCGTCGACGACGCGCTGGACCTGGTGCTGTGGCGCTTCCCGCCGACGCAGAACTTCCCCGCCCGCTACGCCACCCGCGATCTGCGGTTCGGCGGTCAGGAGGTGCGGGCCGGTGACATGCTGATCCTCGGTCTGGCCGGGGCGAACGCCGACCCCGACATCCTGCCGGAGGACGGCACGCCCGTCGTCGGCAACCGCTCGCACCTGGCCTTCGGGGCCGGACCGCACACCTGCCCCGCCCAGGACCCGGCCAGGCTGATCACCCGTACCGCGGTCGACACCATCAGGCATCGACTGCCTGATCTCGAACTGGCCGTGCCCGAAGGCGAGTTGGCCTGGATCAAATCGCCCTGGAGCAAGGGCCTGGCGGCCCTTCCCGTCCGCTTCACCGAACCGCAGTTGCCGCGTGGAGCGCGGGCACCGCGGAATTGAGGAGAGCACCGATGAGCGCCAAGCCCGATCCGTCCGCCGGCATGTCCCCCGACGTCTCCGACGTCTCCGACGTCCTCGGCGACGCCGCCGCCGACGTCCCCCACCGGATGGACCCGTCCGGTGGCTGCCCGCACGCGGCCAACGCCCGGCTGCTCGCGCGCGGCGCGGTGGCCCCCGTCGTACTGCCCGGCGAGGTAGAGGCGATGGCCGTCATCGGGCACGACGCGCTCAAGGAATTCCTGTCGCACCCCGATGTCGCCAAGGGCGCCACGCACTTCACGGCGTTGCGGGAGGGGCGGATTCCCGACGGCTGGCCGCTGAAGACGTTCGCGACCGTTCAAGGCATGACGACGGCGGACGGCGACGACCACCGGCGGCTGCGGTCGCTGGTGAGCAAGGCGTTCACGTCGCGACGGGTGGAGGCGCTGCGCGGGCGGGTCGAGGAGGTGACGGCGGAGCTGCTGGACGGGCTCGCGGCGGCCGGCCGTCCTGGCCAGGACGGCCAGGACGGACCGCACGTCGTCGATCTCCGCGCGGACTTCGCGCTGCCGCTGCCGATGGGCGTCATCTGTGAACTGCTGGGCGTGGACGAGGTGTTCCGGGACCAGCTGCACCATCTGTCGAACCAGATCGTCGCGACGGACATCTCTCCCGAGGACGCGATGGCAGCCAACCGGGACATCGTGGCCGTACTGAGCGCGGTGGCCGCCTCCCGTACTGAGAACCCCGGCGAGGACCTGACCAGCGCGCTGATCGCGGCGCGCGAGGAGGACGGCGACCGGCTGAGCGGGCATGAACTCATCGGCACCCTGCTGCTGATGATCATCGCCGGGCACGAGACGACACTGAATCTGATCACCAACGCGGTGCGCGCCCTGTGCCGCAACCGCGACCAGCTCGAACTGGTCATGCACGGCAAGGCGAGCTGGTCGGACGTGGTCGAGGAGACCCTGCGCTGGGACAGCCCGGTGAGCTTCTTCCCGTTCCGCTACCCGACCCGGGACCTCACGGTGGACGGCACGGTGATCCCGCAGGGGACGCCGGTGCTCGCGGGCTACTCGGCGGCGGGCCGCGACAAGGCCGCACACGGGGACGACGCGGATGTCTTCGACGTCACCCGGTACGCCACGGGCTCGACCACCCGCCATCTCTCGCTCGGGCACGGCGCGCACTTCTGTCTGGGGTCGTCGCTGGCCCGGATGGAGGCGACGATCGCGCTGGAGCGGCTGTTCACCCGCTTCCCGGACCTTGACGTCGCGGTCACGGAGGCCGAACTGCCGCGCCACGCCAGCTTCGTGGGCAACAGCGTGCAGCGACTGCCCGTCTCACTTTGGTCCATACCAACTCCTTGACGGCCCCTCCCGGCCCCCCTTAAATCAAGTATTGAATTAAAGCACTGCATGTCATGCCCATGCCCCCATGAGAAGTGAAGTGATGACCTGTGCGAACCCCCCTGCGGCGTCGTGTGACGCTGTACGCCCTGGCTCTTCTCTGCTGTACGAGCGTGGCCACGGCCGTGCCCTCCGGAGCGGCGACGCCCTCCCCCGAAGCCCGCATCAGTGCCGCGAGCGATACGAGCGACACGAACGGCACGAAGGCGGCGAGAGCCGTCACGTTCGACGAGAACTTCGACGGTCCCGCCGGATCAGCCGTCAACGGCAGCAGATGGCAGATCGAGACCGGCGACAACGTCAACAACCATGAACGGCAGTACTACACGGCCGGCAACAACAACGCCGCCCTCGACGGCCAGGGCAATCTCGTCATCACCGCCCGCAAGGACAACCCCGGCAACTACCAGTGCTGGTACGGCCGGTGCGAGTACACATCGGCCCGGCTCAACACGGCGGGCAAGTTCACCGCGCAGTACGGCCGCGTCGAGGCGCGGATGAAGGTCCCGCGCGGGCAGGGCATGTGGCCCGCGTTCTGGATGCTCGGCAACAACATGGGCGACGTCGGCTGGCCCAACAGCGGCGAGATCGACATCATGGAGAACGTCGGCTTCGAGCCGAACACCGTCCACGGCACCCTGCACGGCCCCGGTTACTCGGGCTCGGGCGGCATCGGCGCCGGCTACAGCCTCCCCGGCGGCCAGGCGTTCGCCGACGCCTTCCACACCTTCGCGATCGACTGGTCGCCCAACTCCATCCGCTGGTCGGTCGACGGCAACGTCTTCCAGACCCGTACGCCCGCCGATCTGGGCGGCCGGGAATGGGTGTTCAACAAGCCGTTCTTCCTGATCCTCAACCTCGCGGTCGGCGGCTACTGGCCCGGCGACCCCAACAGCAGCACGCCCTTCCCGAGCACCCTGACCGTCGACTACGTGCGGGTCACGACGGACGGCGGCGGGGGCACCGGCGGTTCGATCACCGGTATCGGCGGCAAGTGCCTGGACGTGGCGGGCGCGAGTTCCGCCAACGGGACGGCTGTTCAGCTCTACGACTGCAACGGCTCCGGCGCGCAGCAGTGGAGCAGGGGCGCCAACGACTCGCTGCGGGCGCTCGGCAAGTGCCTGGACGTGAAGGACAACAGCACCGCCGACGGCGCCCAGCTCCAGCTCTGGGACTGCAACGGCGCGGGTAATCAGCGCTGGGCCGTGTCGGGCGCGAACGATGTCGTGAACATCCAGGCGGACAAGTGCATGGATGTGACCGGCGGTTCGACGGCGAACGGGGCGCGGGCCCAGATCTGGACATGCACGGGCGCGGCCAACCAGAAGTGGTCGGTGAACGCGTAACACTCTCGCCCGGTCCGCTCTCGGACCCCGGCCGCGCGGCAAGTCCCTTGCCCGCGGCCGGGGTTCGGTGCTTTTCCGGTCCAGGTCGCCACGCCGTTCTTCCCGCCCGGTCAGTGCAGGCGTTCGCCGGCGCGCCAGACCGCCCGGGTCAGCGGCACTCCCGGCCGGTAGGCCAGATGGACATGGCTCGGGGCGTCGAGCAGGACGAGGTCGGCGCGGGCGCCGCGCGTGAGGCGCCCGACGTCCGTACGGCGCAGTGCGGCGGCGCCGCCCGCCGTTGCCGACCAGATCGCCTCGTCGGGCGTCATCCCCATGTCGCGTACGGCGAGGGCGACGCAGAACGCCATCGACGAGGTGAAGGACGAACCGGGGTTGCAGTCGGTGGACAGCGCGACGGTGACCCCCGCGTCGAGCAGCCGGCGGGCGTCCGGCCAGTCGGCGCGGGTGGAGAACTCGGCGCCGGGCAGGAGCGTCGCGACCGTACGGGAGTTGGCGAGCGCGTCGACGTCCCCGTCGGTGAGGTGGGTGCAGTGGTCGGCGGACGCGGCGTCCAGCTCGACGGCGAGCCGGACACCGGGGCCGTACGACAACTGGTTGGCGTGGACCCGTGGTTGGAGTCCCTTCGCCAGGCCCGC
This sequence comes from Streptomyces sp. NPDC058665, assembly GCF_042714995.1. Lineage (NCBI taxonomy): Bacteria > Bacillati > Actinomycetota > Actinomycetes > Kitasatosporales > Streptomycetaceae > Streptomyces > Streptomyces sp. NPDC058665. Next base: position 148,752 of record NZ_JBHXRX010000002.1, on the reverse strand, counting down.
GGTGAGGATCGCCCGCGCCTGGTCGCCGTCGAAGGCGCCCTTCTCGCAGAAGACGTCGATCCAACGCGCGTACGGGGCGCAGGCGTCGAGCATGTCGCCGGTGACGAGGTCGACGTAGGCGGCGGGGTCGTCGGCGAGTTCGGGCGCGACGATGTGGGCGCCGAGGTAGGTGACCTCGTCGGTGTGCCGGGCCGCGACGCGCAGCGCGCGCGCCTCGTCGGTGACGGTGAGGCCGTAGCCGGACTTGGTCTCCTGCGTGGTGGTGCCCTGGCGGAGGCCCTCGGCGAGGTACTTGGCGACGTTGGCGCTCAGCTCGTCGTCGGTGGCGGCGCGGGTCGCGGCGACGGTGGTGCGGATGCCGCCTGCGGAGTAGGGGCGGCCCGACATGCGGGCGTTGAACTCCTGGGTACGGTCGCCCGCGAAGACGAGGTGGGAGTGGGAGTCGACGAAGCCGGGGACGACCGCCCGGCCGCCGGCGTCGACGGCGTTGTCAGTGGCGGGTGCTTTGCTTGATTCACCGACCCAGACGACGCGGTCGCCGCCGATGACGACGGCCGCGTCCTGGATCAGACCGATGGGGGATCCGTCACCGAGGGAGGGATCGTTGGTGACCAGAGCGGCGATGTTGGTGATGGCTGTGGTGGGGGCGGCCGTGGGGGCGCTCGGGTGGACGGGCGTGCCGGCGCTCGTGCCGGTGGTCGTGCTGGCGGGAATGTCGGTCGGCGTCATGGTGGGGGCGCTCTCCTTCAGCCGCGTACGGCCGCGATGGACCGGGCGAGGGCTCCGGGCACGTCCGGGATCAGGGTGTGCTCCCCGTCCCGTACGAGCTGGCGACCGCCCACGATCGTGTGACGCACGTCCGCGGATGTCGCGGCGAATACGGCCGTCTCGGCGCCCAGCCTCGGTACCTGTCCCGCTGTTCTGACGGAGTCCAGGGCAATCGTGACGAGGTCGGCGAGCGCGCCCCGTTCGATCCGGCCTGCCTCGGCCCTGCCGAGGGCCGCGTGGCCGTCGGCCGTGGCGGCGGAGAGGAGCGCGGCGGCCGTCCAGTGGCCCCGGGCGCGGGTGCGCAGCCGCTCGTTGAGCTCCATGGCACGGGCCTCTTCGAAGATGTCGATCACGGCGTGGCTGTCGCTGCCCAGCGACAGGGGCGAGCCCGCGAGCTGGAGCCGCGCGGCGGGGCCGATGCCGTCGGCGAGGTCGCGTTCGGTGGTGGGGCACATGCAGGTGCCGGTGCGGGAGGAGCCCAGCAGGGCGATGTCCTGGTCGGTGAGGTGGGTGTTGTGGACGCTGGTGGTGCGGGGGCCGAGGACCCCGTGGTCGGCCAGGAGCTGGGCGGGGGTGCGGTCGTGGGTGGCGAGGCAGGCGTCGTTCTCGGCGGTCTGTTCGGAGAGATGGACATGGAGCGGGGACTGCCGTTCCTCGGCCCACTCGGCGACGGTCGAAAGCTGCTCGGCGGGCACGGCGCGTACGGAGTGGACGGCCGCGCCGATCCGCACATGGTCGTCGTCCTTGGGATACCGGTCGTGGAGGGCGGACACACGCTCCGCCCAGCCGTGCGCGGTGCCGTCGGAGAAGCGGACCTGGTGGCGGTCCGGGGGCTTGCCGCCGCGCCGCTTGGAGATGCCGGAGGAGAGATAAGCGGTGTCCAGGAGGGTGATCCGGATCCCGGCCTCGTCGGCGGCGGCGATCAGCGCCTCGCCCATCGCGTTGGGATTGTCGTAGGGCGTTCCGCCAGGAGCGTGATGCAGATAGTGGAATTCACCGACGGAGGTGATGCCGGCCAGTGCCATCTCGGCGTACACGGCGCGGGCGAGCGCGTGGTAGGTGTCGGGAGTGAGGCGGGAGGCGACCTGATACATCATCTCGCGCCAGGTCCAGAAGGTGCCGGAGCCGACCTGGACCTTGCCGCGCAGCGCCCGGTGGAAGGCGTGCGAGTGGGTGTTGGCCAGGCCGGGGAGGGTGAGGCCGCGCAGGGCCGTGGCACCGGCGGGCGGGGTGTCGTCCCCCGTACGGACGTCGGTGATACGGCCGTCGTCGACCGTCACGGTCACCGCCGGTTCGACGTGGGTGTCGAGCCAGGCGTGCTCCAGCCAGTACGTCGTCACGTGCACGCCAGCCCTTCCAGTACGTCGGCGAGTGCGAGGACACCGGCCACGCAGTCGTCCTCGGCCGCGAACTCGGCCGGGGAGTGCGAGACGCCGGTGGGGTTCCGTACGAACAGCATGGCGGTCGGAATGGATCCGGACAAAATACCCGCGTCATGACCGGCGCCGGTGCCGAGCACGGGGAGCTTGCCGCCGAGGATCCTGCCGACCTCGTCGCGCAGGCCGTGGGCGAACTCGACCACGGGCGTGAAGGACTCCCGTACGACCCGCAGATCGATGCCCGCGCGCTCGGCGTGCTCGTGGGCCGCCGCCTCGATCGCGGCGACGACGGTGTCCAGGGTGGCCTGGTCGGCGGCGCGGGAGTCCAGCCAGCCGCGTACGAGGGAGGGGATGGCGTTCACACCGTTGGGTTCGACGGCGATCTTGCCGAAGGTGGCGAGTGCACCGACGAGTGCCGCCTCGCGGCGGGCGGCGAGGACGGTCTCGGCGTAGGTGAGCATCGGGTCGCTGCGGTCCGCCAGGAGGGTGGTGCCGGCGTGGTTGGCCTCGCCTTGGAAGTCGAAGCGCCAGCGGCCGTGTGGCCAGATGGAGGAGGCGATGCCGACTGGGTCACCGGTCAGGTCGAGCGCGCGCCCCTGCTCGACGTGCAGTTCGACGAACGCGCCGATGCGGGCGAGGCGTTCGGGGTCGGGCCCGATGGCGTCCGGGTCGTATCCGGCCGCCTCCATGGCGCGCGGCAGCGGGACGCCGTCCCCGTCGCGCAGGGCGTGCGCCTGCTCGACGCCGAGCTGCCCGGCGGTGAGCCGGGAGCCGACACAGGCGAGCCCGAACCGGGCGCCCTCCTCGTCACCGAAGTTGGTGATCGCGACGGGTCGGGTGAACTCGGCTCCCCTGCGGCGCAGTTCGTCGAGCGCGGCGAAGGAGGACACCACGCCGAGCGGCCCGTCGAAGGCGCCGCCGTCGGGCACGGAGTCCAGATGCGACCCGATGACGACGGCGTCCCCGGCGCCGGGGTCGCCGAGCCAGGCCCACTGATTCCCGTTCCGGTCGCTCTCGTACGCCAGCCCGCGCGCCTCGGCCTGCGCCCGGAACCAGCCCCGGCACTCAAGATCGGCCCCGGTCCAGGCGTACCGCCGATACCCACGGCTACCGGAGTCCCGCCCGACGGGCGCGAGCTCCCGCCACATCTCCTGAAAGGAGACACCACCGGCCTGGACCGGGGCCCGTCCGGGGTCGCCGGGTACCTCACCCGCGGCGCCGGGGGAAGCCGCCCCAGCGCCAACCGATGGCCGCGCACCACCCGCCGCGCGGGCGGGCGGACGCGCGGCGCCACCCACCGCCCGGCCGGGTCGCGGTGCTCCCCCGGTCTCGCCCACAGGGCCCGGACCGCCCGCGGGGGTCACTCGCTCTCCCGCATCGGGATGCGGACGCCGCGGTCCGTGGCGACCGTTGTCGCCGTGTCGTAGCCCGCGTCGACGTGGCGGATGACGCCCATGCCCGGGTCGTTCGTCAGGACGCGGCGGATCTTCTCCGCCGCCAGTGCCGTGCCGTCCGCGACCGTCACCTGGCCCGCGTGGATCGAGCGGCCCATGCCGACGCCGCCGCCGTGGTGGATCGAGACCCAGGTCGCGCCGGAGGCGACGTTGACCATGGCGTTCAGCAGCGGCCAGTCGGCGATGGCGTCCGAGCCGTCGAGCATCGCCTCGGTCTCGCGGTACGGGGACGCCACCGACCCGGCGTCCAGGTGGTCGCGGCCGATGACGACCGGCGCGGCGAGTTCACCGCTCGCCACCATGTCGTTGAAGCGCTCGCCCGCCTTGTCGCGCTCGCCGTAGCCGAGCCAGCAGATGCGGGCGGGCAGGCCCTGGAAGTGGACGCGTTCGCCGGCCATCTTGATCCAACGGTGCAGCGAGGCGTTCTGGAGCGAGTCGCCCTCGGGGAACAGCTCCAGGATCGCCCGGTCCGTCTTGTGGATGTCCGACGCCTCGCCGGACAGCGCCGCCCAGCGGAACGGGCCCCGGCCCTCGCAGAACAGCGGGCGGATATAGGCCGGTACGAAGCCGGGGAAGGCGAACGCCCGGTCGTAGCCCGCCAGTTGGGCCTCGCCCCGGATGGAGTTGCCGTAGTCGAAGACCTCGGCGCCCGCGTCCATGAAGCCCACCATCGCCTCCACGTGCCGCGCCATGGACTCGCGGGCGCGGAGCGTGAAGTCGGCCGGCTTCTCGGCGGCGTACGACGCCATGTCGTCGAAGTCGACACCCAGCGGCAGATACGCCAGCGGGTCGTGCGCCGACGTCTGGTCGGTGACGATGTCGATCGGCGCGCCCTCGGCGAGCATCCGGGGCAGCAGCTCCGCCGCGTTGCCGAGCAGCCCGATCGACAGGGGCCGGCGCGCGTCGCGCGCCTGGGTGGCGAGCTGGAGCGCGTGCTCCAGGGAGTCGGCCCGCACGTCCAGGAAGCGGTGCTCGATGCGGCGGTCGATCGCGCGCGGATCGCAGTCGATACAGATCGCGACCCCGTCGTTCATGGTCACGGCCAGCGGCTGCGCGCCGCCCATCCCGCCGAGCCCGGCGGTGAGGGTGATGGTCCCGGCGAGGGTGCCGCCGAACCGCTTCGCGGCCACGGCGGCGAACGTCTCGTACGTGCCCTGGAGGATGCCCTGCGTGCCGATGTAGATCCAGGAGCCGGCGGTCATCTGGCCGTACATGGTGAGGCCGAGCTGTTCCAGGCGGCGGAACTCCTCCCAGTTGGCCCAGTCGCCGACCAGGTTCGAGTTGGCGATCAGCACGCGCGGCGCCCACTCGTGGGTCCGCATCACGCCCACCGGGCGGCCGGACTGGACGAGCATCGTCTCGTCCTGCTTCAGCGTCCGCAGCGTGCGTGTCATCGCGTCGAAGGAGCGCCAGTCGCGCGCGGCCCTGCCCGTGCCGCCGTAGACGACGAGCTGGTCGGGGTGTTCGGCGACCTCGGGATCAAGGTTGTTCTGGAGCATGCGGAGGGCGGCTTCCTGCTGCCATCCCAGGGCGCTCAGTTCCGTACCGCGCGGTGCCCGTACGGGTCGGGGTCCTGACATGGCGGGTGCCTCCTCCGTCACTGCTCCACTGTTGGCCGATCTATTCACATACTCCGGGCCTGAATAGATGTAGTCAACAGTGGAGCAACCGGCGGCCGGATGATTGGCTGACACGCATGATCGAGGACACCGGCACGGCCCACGAGACAGGCGAAGACAACGGCACCGGCTACGCGGGACCCGAGTCGGCGAGGGAGGCCGCCGACCGGCGCGATCTCGCCGTACGGGCGGCCGTCGGGCAGGGGCTGCTCACCGAGGCGGCTCCGATCGCCGCCCTGCTCGACGTGGCGGGTATCCGTGCCTCCGTCGCCGCGCTGCACGCCGCCTTCGCCGCCGTCACCGCCCCGGACACCCGCGTCCTGCACACCTTCGCCGTCAAGGCCGCGCCCCTCGTGCCCGTCGTGCGCCTCCTGCGCGACGAGGGCGTCGGCGCCGAGGTCGCGAGCCCCGGCGAACTGGGCATCGCGCGCGCCGCCGGTATCCCGCCCGAGCGCACCGTCCTGGACTCCCCCGCCAAGACGGGCGCCGAACTCCGCGAGGCCCTCGCCCTGGGCATCGCGGTCAACGCCGACAACCCCCAGGAGCTCACCCGCCTCGACGCGCTCGTGCACTCGGCGCCCACCCGTTCCCCGATCGGTCTACGGGTCAACCCGCAGACCGGCAGCGGCTCCATCGGCGCCCTGTCGACGGCGACGGCCACGTCCAAGTTCGGCGTCGCGCTGCGCGACGAGGGCGCCCGTGCCCGGGTCGTCCGGGCCTTCCTGGACCGGCCCTGGCTGACCCGGCTGCACACCCACTCCGGCTCCCAGGGCGTGCCGTTCGCCCTCATGGCGGAGGGCGTCCGGACGGTCCACGAACTGGCCGAGGAGATCAACGCGGCGGCCGGCCGGCAGCAGGTCGACACCATCGACATCGGCGGCGGCCTCCCGGTCAACTTCTCCTCCGACGAGCAGACCCCCACCTACGCCGAGTACGCCCGGCTGCTGAAGGCCACCGTCCCCGGGCTGTTCGACGGCCGCTACGGGCTCGTCACCGAGTTCGGCCGCTCCCTGCTCGCCAAGCACGGCACGGTCCTGGCCCGGGTCGAGTACGCGAAGTCCGCCGGCGGCCGGCCCATCGCCGTCACCCACGCCGGCGTGCAGATCGCCACCCGGACCGTCTACGACCCTGAGTCATGGCCGCTGCGCATCGCGGCGTACGACGCCGAAGGCCGGCCCAAGAACGGCCCCGACGTCAACCAGGACATCGCGGGCCCGGCCTGCTTCGCGGGCGACGTGCTGGCCACGGACCGGCCCCTGCCGCTGCTGGCGCAGGGCGATGTCGTGGCGGCGCTGGACACCGGCGCGTACTACTTCGCCAACCACTACGCGTACAACAGCCTGGCCCGGCCCGGCATCCACGGGTTCACCGCGACGGCGGGCGCGGTGCGGTTCGCCACCGTACGGCCGGCGCAGACCGTGGCGGAGATCGTCGCCGAGTCGGGCGGCGGGGATCCGGACGCGCTCGTACGGGACTGATCAACGGACGTCAGACGGGAGCCCGTTCCGCCTTGGCCTTCTTGCCCTGCTTGGCCTGCCTGGGCTGCTTGGGCTGCCTGGCCTGCTTCTCGCGGGGCCGCCGCGCCCCGCCGGGTGCGGCGTCCCCCGCCTCCAGGCCGGTCGTACGGAAGCCCTTGACCTTCTTGCCGACCGGGCTGCCGCGCCCGGCCCAGTCGGTACGGACCCACAGCAGTTCCCCGCCGGCGCGCTCACCGCGGCCCAGCAGGACGGCCTTGAGCCACAGCCCGGCTCCCGCGCCCGCGAGGGCGGCGCCGCCCGCGACCGGTACGGCGAACGAGAGGCCCGCCGCCGCGATGAACCCGCCCGCCAGCCACCACACATGGGCACGCCGCCAGACCCGCAGCGTCACCGCGCGGTCCTGGAGGTAGTCGAACTTCCCCGCGCGCGAAGTGGCTTCGCCCCAGCCGCCGTACCGCCGTCGCCGCACGAGTGCGACGGCCGCCGCGCTGAGGACGAACAGCGCCACCCCCGCGTACAACCCGGTCCGGCGGCCGGTCAGTCCGGGGATGAACGCCCCGGTCCCCGCCGCCACGACCCCCAGCCACCACATCGGGGCCGCACCGGCCCTGACGATCACCGCTACCCGCGCCAGCGACTGCTGCCCTCCGCGTCCCACGGCCGCCTCCTCTTCACATAAGTTTTGGCGGGCAGATTAATGGCGTTTCCTGAGCTTTTCCTGAGAACGGGCGAACTCATTCGACGAAGAGGCCCCGGGCCGCGGCCCGCCCGTCGAACTCCTCCAGGCGCGCCTGCGCGTCCGGCAGGTCGTCGCACATCGCCTCCAGCAGCACCCGGCCCAGGAGCATCGGCGCGCACGCCGTGTCGAAGGCGAGGCCCGTGCCGACGGCCGCCGGGATCAGCAGGTCGCTGTGGGCGGCGACGGGCGCGAAGGCCGAGTCGGCGACCGTGACCACGAACAGCCCGGCCTCGCGCGCGTAGTCCAGCGCCTCCACGACCTCCTTGGGATGGCGCGGCAGCGCGAAGCAGAGCAGGGCGCTCGCGCCCGCGCGGCGCGCCGTGTCGACCCGGTCGGCGAGCATCGTGCCGCCCTCGTCGAGGAGCCGGATGTCGGGGTGGACCTTGGCGGCGAAGTAGGCGAAGCCCTTGGCCTGCGCCGAGGCGGCGCGCAGACCGAGGACGAGCAGCGGGGTGGACGCGGCGAGCACACGGCCCGCCCGCTCGACGGGCCCCGGGTCGGCGAGCAGGTCGGCCAGCTGCCGCAGATTCTCCAACTCGGCGTGCACGGCCTGCTGGTACTCGTTGTACGCGGACTCGCCCGCGCCCTGGCCCGCGGGCGCGACGTCCCGCAGGTGCCTGCGCAGCGCCGGGTAGCCGTCGAAGCCGAGCGCGACGGCGAAGCGTGTCACCGATGGCTGGCTGACCCCGGCGAGTTCCGCCAGCTCGACGCTGGACAGGAACGGCGCGTCGGCGGCCCTGCGCACCATGCTGTGCGCGATACGCCGCTGGGTGGGCGTGAGCCGGTGGCCCTCGAAGAGCTCCTGGAGCCGGGCGGCCGGACTGTCGCTCACGCGTTCCCCCTCGTCGTACCTGCCGTGCCGGTGCCACCCACCGGGCCCGTACGTGTCATGTCGTCAGCCGTGGCGGCGAGTTGGTCGAGCAGCCGCGCCGCTCCCGTCACATCATCGGTCAACGGCCGGTCGGCGACCTCCGCGTCCAGTACGGACTCGGCCAGGGCGAAGGCCCTGCCGACGGGCAGCCCGGCCTCGGGCCTGAGGCCGCGTTGGCGCAACGCCCTTACGGCGGCGACGAGTTCGCAGCCGACGACCAGACGGTAGGGCTCGCACGCCCGCAGTGTCTGGCGGGCGGCCAGCGAGGCGAAGCTGGCCTGCTCCTCCACGCCACGGGACAGTACCGCGTGGCCGAGCGAGGCCGGGGCGGAGAAGGCGCGCAGGTCGCCGAGGGCGGCCCCGGCCGCGTACTCCAGGATCATCACGCCGGAACTGGCCGGCTCGGCGTCCGCGAGGAAGGGCCGCAGCCGGGTGAGGGCCGGTTCGTTCAGCGCGGAGAGCCGGGAGGTGGACAGCCGCGCGGTCTGGACGACGGCGAGCCTGAAGTGGTCGAGCGCCAGGGCCAGTTGGGCGAGATAGAAGCCGCCGTGGTGGTACGCGGCGGGCGCCAGGTCGGCATCGGTGCCCGGACAGATCAGCGGGTTCTCGGCGGCGGAGTTGATCTCGACGGCGAGCGCGCTCTCCAGCGCGCGGGCGGCGTCCCGTGCCGGGCCGTGGACCTGGGGGACGCAGCGGAAGCCGTACGGGTCCTGGATGCGGCCGAGCGGCGGGGTGGGGCGTTCGGGGGCGCCGAGGATGTGCCGCATCCGGGTGGCAACGGTGTACGAGCCGGGGTGCGGGCGCGCGGCGTGGACCGGCTCGGCGTACGCCTCGTAACTGCCGTCCACGGCGAGCAGCGAGAGCGCGGCGACGAGTTCCGTGGCCGCGATGAGCCGACCCAACTCGTCGAGCGCGAGGGCTGCCTGACCGAGCGTCAGGGCGTTGCTGCTGATGAGGGCGAGGGCGTCGTTGTTGTCGAGGGGCCCGGACTCGGGCGGCCGGCCGCCCTGCCAGGGGTGTTCGCCCACGAGGGCGAGGCCCAGCTGGGAGAGGGCGGCGATGTCACCGGTACCGACCGAGCCGAACTCGTTGACGACGGGGTGCGCGCCGGCGGTCAGGGCGTCGCAGAGTGCGGTGATGACGGTGGTGCGCAGTCCGGCGCCGCCGGCGAGGAGCTGGTTGGCCCGCACGGCGAGCATGGCGCGGACCTCGCGGGCCGGCAGGGGGCGGCCGATCGCGCCCGCGTGGCTGCGCAGCAGGCGCAGGCCGTGGTCGGCGGCGGTGTCGGAGGGGACGGTCTCGGTGCGGTTCGCGCCGACGCCGGTGGAGCGGCCGTAGACGCGGCCGGATGCGGCGAGTTCGCGCGCGGTGTGCCAGGACCGCTCGACGCGTTTCATGGCGTCGGTGCCGGGGACGGGGCGGGCGGTTCCGTCGGCCAGCCGGACGATGTCGGCGACGGGGAGGCTCTGGCCGTCGAGGACGACGAGGGCGGGGCCGTACGGCGTCTCGTACGGCAACGGGGGCTCGTACGGCGTCTCGTACGGCACATGGTCCGCCATATGGGGCACCCCTTCGGAACGTGGCAATCCGTTCAGCCGATCACCGGCGCGCGTGGCGTAGGAAACGACACCTCCGCGCACACCGCCGGGCGTCCCTGATGGAGCCATTGCTCATGTCAGCAGATTAACGATCATTTCGAGCGGGGGCGCAACAAACACGTTCCGGCGGGAAGCGGGCCCTGAGGCGCCCCCGGGGTAAAGAGGGGGGATAGCCCCACTGCCCATGGGGCGCCGCCTTCGTACCGTTGTCGCCATGGAAGCCCGCGACCCTGAGCTCAAGAAGGAGCTCGACGCCACCCTTCAGGCCCGCAGAGAGCTGGGGCCCGAGTACGAGTCCGCGCTCATCGAGTCCTTCCTGGAGAAGCTCGATCAGCGCCTCGACCACACGACCGACCGTCGTGTCCGGCGTCAGCTCGCCGAACAGCAGATGGTCGTGGCCCGGGGCGCCCGACCGCCCAGTACGGAGGAGTCGTTCGCCGAGCGGTACGGCTTCGGCGTCATCTCGCTCGTGCTCTCCATCCCGATCTCCGCGATCGGCGTGGTGCAGGCGGACTTCGCCGGGCTCTGCGTGGCCTGGCTCGGCATCGTCGGCGTGAACGTGGCGCAGGCGGCCGGTGGTGTGCCCTGGGCGCGCCGGCGTTCGCGCGGGTCGAAGCAGTCGTCCGACTGGGAGGACTGACGCCGCACGCACGCACGTCGGCCGGTCCGCGGGCGGACCGGCCGACGTGGCACGTGGTGGGGTGGGGCGAGGCCCGGTGGTACGGATAAGTCGCGGGAACCGCCGCACCCCCGTTTCCGGAGGGCGGGACGACGGCGGTCCCCGCGAGGGACCCGGGCCGGGTCAGTACCGGCACCGTGTCCTGGCGTCCATGTGGGTCCGGGAGCCGCTCCGGAGGTCACTGACGCCGACAACAACCAGTGTGGCCGGACCGTGTTAAGCGCGTGCTGCGCGTAGATGTCGCGCTGGTACCACTTCCGCGAAGGGCCGCACGGCCCGTCCCGGCAGACCCGGTCGACGGCCTACTTGGCTTCCTTCGCGAGGAACGCGAGCAGGTCCTGCCGGCTCACCACGCCCGTCGGCTTGCCCTCCACCAGCACGATCGCGGCGGCGGCCGCGTTGGCACCGCTCAGCGCGGTCATCAGGTCGGCCACCGGCTCGCCGGAGCCGACCTGCGGCAGCGGCCCCGACATGTGCTTCTCCAGAGGGTCGCCGAGCGAGGCGCGCCGGCCGAAGAGCGCGTCGAGCAGCTCGCGCTCCACGACGGACCCGATGACCTCGGCCGCCATGACGTCCGGGTGCCCGGCGCCGGGCTTCACGATCGGCATCTGCGAGACGCCGTACTCGCGCAGGACCTCGATCGCCTCGCCGACCGTCTCCTCGGGGTGCATATGAACGAGCGAGGGCAGGGCGCCGCCCTCCTTGTACCGCAGGACGTCACCGACGCGCGGGGCGTCCCCGGCCTGCTCCAGGAAGCCGTAGTCGTTCATCCACTCGTCGTTGAAGATCTTGCTGAGATAACCCCGGCCGCTGTCGGGCAGCAGGACGACCACCACGTCGTCCGGGCCGAGCCCCTCGGCGACCCGCAGCGCGGCCACGACCGCCATGCCGCAGGATCCGCCGACCAGCAGGCCCTCCTCCTTGGCGAGGCGCCTGGTCATCTGGAAGGAGTCCTTGTCGGACACGGCCACGATCTCGTCCGTGACGGTCCGGTCGTACGCGCTCGGCCAGAAGTCCTCGCCGACGCCCTCGACCAGATACGGGCGGCCCGAGCCGCCCGAGTAGACGGAGCCCTCGGGGTCGGCGCCGACGATCTTGACTCGCCCGTCGCTGACCTCCTTCAGATAGCGGCCGGTGCCGCTGATCGTGCCGCCCGTGCCGACGCCGGCGACGAAGTGGGTGATCCGCCCGTCCGTCTGCTCCCACAGCTCGGGACCGGTGGTCTCGTAGTGCGAGCGCGGATTGTTCGGGTTGCTGTACTGGTCCGGCTTCCAGGCGCCCTCTGTCTCGCGCACCAGCCGGTCGGAGACGTTGTAGTACGAGTCGGGGTGCTCGGGGTCGACCGCCGTGGGGCAGACGACGACGTCCGCGCCGTACGCCCGCAGCACATTGATCTTGTCCGTGGAGACTTTGTCGGGGCAGACGAAAATGCAGTGGTAGCCCTTCTGCTGGGCCACGATCGCGAGTCCGACGCCGGTGTTGCCGCTCGTCGGTTCGACGATCGTGCCGCCGGGGCGGAGTTCGCCGCTCTCCTCCGCGGCCTCGATCATGCGCAGGGCGATACGGTCCTTCACCGAACCGCCCGGATTGAAGTATTCGACCTTGGCAAGAACTGTCGCCTGAATGCCCGAGGTCACATTGCCCAGCTTCAGCAGCGGGGTATTGCCAACCAGACTGATCATCGAGTCGTGGAATTGCACCGTTGTCTCCGGGGTCTCCGTGATGGTCCGGCCAGCGTATGCGCAGCCGTAAGAGATTGGGCCACGGCCGTTACGGGGCAATTACCTCTTGCTGGTCTGATTGCGGTGTGTGAATGGCTACAGCGTGTGAACGGCTACAGGGAGGTGACCCCGACTGTGTCGAGAGCGAGAGTGGCACGGCGGATCGCGGCGGGCGCGGCTTACGGCGGTGGGAGCGTCGGTCTGATCGGAGCGGCCGGAGTGGGCCTCGTCCTGGCCGAGGTCCAGCTGGCGAAGCGGTCGGTCGGCGGCGGCAGGGCACCGATCCCGCCCCGGGGCAACGGTTGGTACGGGCTGGTCTACGGGCACACCGACCCGCTGCGGATGGGCATCCTCGGCGACTCCACGGCGGCGGGGCAGGGCGTGCGGCGGGCGGGCCAGACACCGGGGGCGCTGCTCGCGTCGGGCCTGGCGGCGGTGGCGGAGCGGCCGGTGGACCTGCGGAACGTGGCGCTGCCCGGCGCGCAGTCGGACGATCTGGAACGGCAGGTGACGCTGCTGCTCTCGGACGCGTTCCCGGCCCCGGACGTCTGCGTGATCATAATCGGCGCGAACGATGTCACTCATCGCATGTCGGCCACCGCCTCGGTCCGCTATCTCGCGGCGGCGGTACGACGGCTGCGGACGGCGGGCTCGGAGGTCGTCGTCGGCACCTGTCCCGACCTGGGAACGATCGAGCCGGTGTACCAGCCGCTGCGCTGGCTGGCCCGCCGCGTGAGCAGGCAGCTGGCGGCGGCCCAGACGATCGTGGCGGTCGAGCAGGGCAGCCGTACGGTCTCGCTCGGCGATCTCCTGGGGCCGGAGTTCGAGGCGAATCCCCGCGAGATGTTCGGAGCCGACAACTACCACCCGTCGGCGGAGGGGTACGCGACGGCCGCGATGGCCGTCCTGCCGACGCTCTGCGCCGTACTGGGCCTGTGGCCGGAGACGGACCATCTGGACTCGGCGCGCGACGAGGACATGCTGACGGTGGCGAAGGCGGCGTCGGCGGCTGCGGCCGAGGCGGGTACGGAGGTCACGGGCGCGCGGGCGCCGTGGGCCCTGCTCAAGCACCGCAGGCGCAGGCGCCTGCCGGCACCGGAACCGACCCAGACGGAACCTGCCGCACCCCCGCCCTCCCCGAAGGAACAGGCCCATCGCACCTGAACCCCCGAGGCGGCCGTTCTGAGCGCTTGCTTAGCAGCTTCCGGCATGCCACGCTGCGGTCCTCGTCACACGTACAGCCCGGTGACCCGCGCAGTACGTGCGGGTAACTTCACCAGACGGCACTTCCGCCGTACCGCACCCGCGCCACTGGAGCCGTGATGCCCGAAGCCGTGATCGTCTCTGCCGCCCGCTCCCCCATCGGGCGGGCCTTCAAGGGCTCCCTGAAGGAGCTGCGGCCCGATGACCTGACCGCCACGATCATCCAGGCCGCACTCGCCAAGATCCCCGAGCTCGACCCGCGCGACATCGACGACCTGATGCTCGGCTGCGGTCTCCCGGGCGGCGAGCAGGGCCACAACCTGGGCCGGATCGTCGCCGTACAGATGGGGATGGACCATCTGCCCGGCTGCACCGTCACCCGCTACTGTTCGTCCTCGCTCCAGACCTCCCGCATGGCGCTGCACGCCATCAAGGCGGGCGAGGGCGACGTCTTCATCTCGGCTGGTGTCGAGATGGTGTCCCGCTCCGTCAACGGCTCCAGCGACGGCATGCCCGGCACCCACAACCCGGTCTTCGCCGACGCCGAGGCCCGTACCGCCGACGTCGCGGCCTCCGAGGGCGCCGGCTGGCACGACCCGCGCGAGGACGGTCTGGTCCCCGACGCGTACATCGCGATGGGCCAGACCGCCGAGAATCTGGCACGTCTCAAGGGCATCACGCGCCTGGAGATGGACGAGTTCGGCGTGCGGTCCCAGAATCTCGCCGAGGAAGCCATCAAGAACGGCTTCTGGGAGCGCGAGATCACCCCCGTCACGACCCCCGACGGCACGGTGGTCGCCAAGGACGACGGCCCCCGCGCCGGCATCACCCTGGAGGGCACCCAGGGCCTCAAGCCCGTCTTCCGCCCGGACGGACTGGTCACGGCCGGCAACTGCTGCCCGCTCAACGACGGCGCCGCGGCGCTCGTGATCATGTCGGACACCAAGGCGCGCGAGCTGGGCCTGACCCCGCTGGCCCGGATCGTCTCCACCGGGGTCTCCGCCCTCTCGCCGGAGATCATGGGGTACGGTCCGGTCGAGGCCAGCAAGCAGGCGCTCGGCCGCGCGGGCCTGGGCATCGGCGACATCGACCTGGTGGAGATCAACGAGGCGTTCGCGGCCCAGGTCATCCCCTCCTACCGGGCCCTGGGCGTGGACCTGGACAAGCTGAACGTCAACGGTGGCGCCATCGCCGTCGGACACCCCTTCGGTATGACGGGTGCGAGAATCACGGGCACGCTCATCAACGGGCTCCAGTTCCACGACAAGCAGTTCGGCCTGGAGACCATGTGCGTGGGCGGCGGCCAGGGCATGGCGATGGTCATCGAGCGGCTGAGCTGAGCCGGAGCGGAGGGTAGGGGCGGCCCGAGGTACGAGGGCGGCACCTGCCCGCAGCGGTGGCGAAGCGAACGCGACCAAAGAGAACGAGCGGCTGAGCTGAGCCGGGAACGGCCGAGCTGAGCCGGGGCGGAGCCTGACCTGGGCCGGAGCGGCCGAGCCGAACCCGGTCGAGCCCCAGTCGTGACTCAATCTCCCCCAGGATGTGACCTACCTGCTGGGGGAGACCCATTTACGCTGGTCGCGGCGGTAATTGGGCTGATCGTAAGGTCGAAAGACCTGTCCAATTCATGACGTAATGCACTGCCGACGTGCGCGCCCCCACGACAAGCTGATGTAGGAAGTCGGGGGACCATTGAAGACCGGGAGTAAGTCAGTGAGCGCCATGTCTATTGCCCTGCTGCTCACCACGGCCGCCGCCACGGCCGTGGGCGTCGCCGCCCTGCACGCCGCACACGGGCTGCGCCGAGAGGTCACCGCCCTGCGCGGCGAACTGTCCCTGGCCGGCCGGAGCGGCCCCGGCGCCGCCGTACCGCAGGCACGCTGCGGGGACTCGGCTTCGGCCGCCGGCGCCTCCACCGAGGACATACGCCTCGCCGTCGCCGAGGCCCTGGCCGAGGAGCGCGAGCGCGAGCTGGCCGAGGCGCGTGCCTTCTGGGCCGCGCAGGAGGCCCGCGACGCGTCCGACTCGCCGTCGCTGCTGAGCGGCCTCACCGGTCCCGGCGCCGACGACGGTCCGTTCTACGTGCCGCGCCAGACCGACTTCGTGGGCCTGGAGGCGCTGGACCTGGACGCCCTCGACCGCGCCGACCGCGCCCGCCGTGCCGCCGACGACGACTACGACGACCTCGCGGAACTGGCGGAACTCGCCGAGCTGCGCGAGCGCGCCGAACTGGGCGAGCCGGCCGACAGCGCCGACGCCGCCGACCTCGGTGAGTACGACGACCTGGAAGAGCTCGCGGAGTACGGGAACTTCGACGGCCTGCCCTCGCTGAGCGAGGTGAGCGAGGTGAGTGAGGTCAGCGAGGTCGGTGAATTCGCCGAGGACTCCCCGGAGCTGGCCGCCGCCCGCCGCAGGCACCCCTCGCACCCGGACTTCGTGCCGGTCCGTACGCCGGTCGTCACCGACCACGAGCGCACGGTCGCCCGGCTCGAAGAACTGGCCGACGCCCGTACCGCGCTGGCCGACGTCCGCCCCGGCCCGCTCGGCACGCTGGACGTGTACGTCTTCACGGACGGTACGACGCTCTGTATGACCCCGGGCCACCGCGAGACCGCCGAACGCCTCGCGGGCGCGCTGCGCGACGGCGGTACGCCGTTCCTGCTGGGCGGCTCGGGCATCTCGGGGGCGTACGCCCTCACCTTCTCCTGCGGCGTGCCCGCCGGCGCGTGCGACGGCACGGGCGCGGAGAACACGGGTACGGCGGACGAGGACGTCCCCGCCGACGACCACATCTACATCCTCGCCGACCGGGTCATAGCCTCGCTCTAGTCACGGCCCGCTCGACAGCCCGCACGGCCTCGTCCAGTTCCGCCACGGACGGGGCCGCTCTCAATGCCTCGGCCAAGTCACCCGCCGCGACGGTGAGTTGATCGGCGACGACGAAGACGCCGGCGTCCGGCATGATCCTCGGCGGCTCGTCCGGGGCCTCGATGCGCTGGGCGGTGGCGGACAATTCCCTGGCCAGAGCCAGCCCTTCGGCTGCGGCACCGCGCTGAAGCCGGCTCTGCGGGGCTACCCGCAGCCGGTCGGCGAATCGGTCCACGGCGGCTGTCAGGCGCGTCGTATCAAGCACCCCGCGACCCTACGCGCCTCCCCCCAACTGTTGCCAACGGGCAAACGCTCAGGCACCGTGGCGTGAAGGACCAGTACGCGCGAAGCTGCCTCCGGAGGCGCCGATGTCCCTTGTTTTCTCCGAAGAGACCCACCGCAACCTGTTGTCCCGTATCCCGCAGTGCACCGGTCGCGAGATCTCCGACTGGCTCCGCGCGGTCGACGAAGGTCCCGCGCTCGTGCGCTTCGACGAGAAGGTCGCCTGGCTCCGCGGCGAGCACGACCTCGCGTACGGGCACGCCAAGGCGATCATCCATGAGCACGACCTGAGGCGGGCCGCCCGCCGTCTGGGCTGACACCTCCGGGCCGACCACACGGGGCCGGCACCCATCGGCATGACGAAGGGGTCCACGGGCACTCGCCCATGGACCCCTTCGTCATGCCTTGCGACCGCTACTAGTCGTTGCCGCTCAGGATCGAGAAGAGCCGCAGCATCTCCAGGTAGATCCAGACCAGCGTCATGGTGAGGCCGAAGGCCGCCATCCAGGACTCCTCGCGCGGCGCGCCGTACGTGACGCCGTCCTCGACCTGCTTGAAGTCGAGCGCCAGGAAGCACGCGCCGAGGATGATGCCGATGACACCGAAGAGAATGCCGAGGCCGCCGCTGCGGAAGCCGAGGCCGTCACCGCCGCCGAAGACACTGAACAGCAGGTTGGCGACCATGAGGAGGACAAAGCCCATCGCGGCGGCCATCACGAAGCCGTAGAAGCGGCGCGTGACGCGGATCCAGCGCATCTTGTACGCGAACAGCACACCGGCGAAGACCGCCATCGTGCCCATCACGGCCTGGACGACGACGCCCGGCGAGAGGTACGTGCTCACCGTGCTGCTGATCACGCCGAGGAAGACGCCCTCGAACGCGGCGTAACCCAGGATCAGCGCGGGAACCGGCGTGCGCTTGAACGACTGGACCAGCGCGAGCACCAGGGCCACGAGGGCCGCGCCGATGGCGATGCCGTACGACTTGCCGAGGTTGCTCTCGTCGACCGGGAGCAGGACCCAGGCCAGGACGGCCGTGAGGACGACCGTGCCGAGCGTGGACGCGGTGCGCGTCACCACGTCGTCGATCGTCATGACCCCGGCGCGGGCGGGGGCCTGGGGGCCGCCGTACTGACCGTCCGTCTGCGGGGCGTAGGGGTTGGCGGCGTACGGGTTGGTCGCGTACGGGTTCTGCGTGCCTACGGCGGGGCCCCCGGCCTGCGGCGCCGCGTTGAAGCCCGCTTGGCCGTTGTCGCGACTGAAGCCCCGTCGCGAGAAGACCGGGTTGCTGCTCCTCATCTCACTCCTCCATGGCGGCCACCGTGCGCGGCCTTGGCACAAGAGTAATGGGGGAGCAAAAGGAACACCCTAGTGCCCAGGGAGGATCTTTCCTCGATCGTGACGCGACAGGTTCCGGCCCCGGGCCGCCAGGACGCCCCGGGCCGCGGCCCGCTGGCGGTTCCTCGACCGTCCGGGGCTCCGACGACGGCGTCGCGGGGACCCTTCGGCGGCACCGTCCCGGCGACCCCGAATCTGTTGATTGACGCGCACTCGACAAGATGATCATGGGCTCTGAGCTGCGGATTCACCGCGATTCTGAGCTGACTATTCGTCAAGAACGCTATTTTTTCCACAAGTTGGCCGCCGGGGGTGATCTGCAGGCACGTTTCAGCAATAATGTGCCTCAGAGGCAAAAAACTGGGGGTGAATCGATCTTCGCAGGTCAGCACACTTTCAGAGTGTGTGCCCGGAACCGGACTTGAACCGGTACGCCCCAATTGGGGCAGCGAGGTTTAAGCTCGCCGTGTCTGCATTCCACCATCCGGGCGTACGCGGCTCCGCGTTGGCTCACGAGCCTATCCGGGAGGACCCCTCGGACGGCCGAGTACTCAGCCGATCTTGTCTGATTTTATTGGCACCTGAGGGAGTGTCAGCCCTGGTAACACGCCATCGGCACATGCCGGAAGCAGGACGAAGGTCTTGATACGGACCTTGCGATATGACGGAAAGTCGCCGCTCTCTGTCTACTATTCGCCACTCCCCGCACACGGATTGCACACAGGCGTCGAAGGTATGACCGGACGGTGACGGGAGTACCTGAGTCAGGGTCGACGTCATACCGGAGGAGGACGGAGCGGCCTTCCGGTCCGACCCGAGAGGGCCCCAGGAACGGGCATGAGGGGTGACGACCTGGTCCCTCACGGCGGAGAGGATGAAGTCAATCCGCCAGACACTCCCCGCTAGGAGCCCCGCCCGTGACGACCATGCCTCTCCTCCACCGCGCCAGCGCCGTGGCCGCCCACGCCTCCGGCTTGTCCAAGGTCTACGGGCAGGGCGAGACGCAGGTGGTCGCCCTCGACCAGGTGACCGTCGACTTCCGGCAGGGCGAGTTCACCGCGATCATGGGCCCGTCCGGGTCCGGCAAGTCGACCCTGATGCACTGCGTGGCCGGGCTGGACAGCTTCACCAGCGGCTCGGTGCGCATCGGCGACACCGAGCTGGGCAGCCTCAAGGACAAGCAGCTCACCCAGCTCCGCCGCGACAAGATCGGCTTCATCTTCCAGGCGTTCAACCTGCTGCCGACGCTGACGGCCCTGGAGAACATCACGCTCCCCATGGACATCGCGGGCCGTAAGCCCGACAAGCAGTGGCTCGACAACGTGATCTCGATGATCGGTCTCAAGGACCGGCTCCACCACCGTCCCACCGCGCTCTCCGGCGGCCAGCAGCAGCGGGTGGCCGTGGCGCGCGCCCTGGCCTCCCGCCCCGAGATCATCTTCGGTGACGAGCCGACCGGAAACCTGGACTCCCGGGCCGGCGCCGAGGTGCTGGGCTTCATGCGCAACTCCGTACGGGAGCTGGGCCAGACGGTCGTCATGGTCACGCACGACCCGGTGGCCGCCTCCTACTCCGACCGGGTCATCTTCCTCGCGGACGGCCGGATCGTCGACGAGATGCTGCACCCCTCCGCCGACGGTGTGCTCGACCGGATGAAGGCCTTCGACGCCAAGGGCCGCCGGAGCTGACCTCCGCCTCCCCGCGCCCCTGACGCCCTCCTCTCCCGCCCGGCCGGCACCTCCCGGCACGTCGTCCCGCCCCGCCGCCCTCCGGCCCCGGTCCGTCCCCAACGACGCCTCCGGTCGCGCCGTCCCCTCGCCCTGCCCACTTCGTCTGGACTCCCACCATGTTCCGTACCGCCCTGCGCACTGTGCTCGCGCACAAGGCCCGGCTGCTGATGACCGTGCTCGCCGTGATGCTCGGCGTGGCCTTCGTCTCCGGCACCCTGGTCTTCACCGACACCCTCGGCAACGCCTTCAACAAACAGTCGGCCAAGAGCTACAAGGACGTGGCCGTCGCCGTCTCCACCTACGAGTCCGGCGAGTCCGGACCCGACGGGAAGAAGCCGGAGCCCGGACTCAGCCCGAAGACCCTCGACCGGATCGCCGCCATCGACGGCGTGGAGACCGTCACCGGCCGGGTCGACGGCTTCGCCGGCGTGGCCGACCCGGACGGCAAGCTCATCGGCAACGGCTGGTCCAACACCGGCACCAACTTCTTCCCCTCCGGGAACGGCAAGGACGCCGCGTACGACTTCACGGACGGCGCGGGCCCCACCGAGGCCGGCCAGATCGCGCTCGACAAGTCCACGGCGTCCAGGGGTGAGTACAAGGTCGGCGACCGCGTACGGGTCGCGACCAGCGGGCCGGTGAAGGAGTACACCCTCTCCGGTGTCTTCACCACCGAGGACGGCGCCGTCAACGCGGGCGGCAGCCTGGTGCTGTTCGAGACCGCCGTCGCGCAGAAGCTGTACCTGGAGCCGGGCTTCTTCCGGGACGCGACCGTCA
Source organism: Streptomyces sp. NPDC058665 (assembly GCF_042714995.1). Taxonomy (NCBI): domain Bacteria; kingdom Bacillati; phylum Actinomycetota; class Actinomycetes; order Kitasatosporales; family Streptomycetaceae; genus Streptomyces; species Streptomyces sp. NPDC058665. The sequence goes on along the minus strand of NZ_JBHXRX010000002.1, from coordinate 128,248 downwards.
CCGCGGCGCCCGGCGCCTCCGACAAGGAGATCCTCGGCAAGGTCGAGCCGCTGCTGCCCGAGGACGCCGACGCCCAGACCGGCGCGCAACTCGCCGACGAGCAGGCGGAGCAGATCGAGAGCCAGCTCAGCGGCATCAACCAGATGCTGCTCGCGTTCGCGGCCATCGCGCTCTTCGTCGGGATCTTCCTGATCTCCAACACCTTCACCATGCTGGTCGCCCAGCGCACCAAGGAGCTGGCGCTGCTGCGCGCCGTCGGTGCATCGCGCCGCCAGGTCAAGCGCTCGGTGATGGCCGAGGCGCTGGTCGTGGGCGTCGTCGCCTCCGCGATCGGCTTCGTCCTCGGTATCGGCCTCGCCGTCGGACTGCGTTCCGCCATGGGCTCGTTCGGCGCGAAGGTGCCCGCGGGACCGCTGGTGATCAGCCCGGTCGCCGTCGCCGCGGCCTTCGGTGTCGGTGTGGTGATCACCCTGATCGCCGCCTGGCTGCCGTCCCGCCGCGCCGCGAAGATCCCGCCGGTCGCCGCCATGAGCAGCGTGCACGCCGTGGCCACCATGAAGTCGCTGGTCCTGCGCAACTCCATCGGCGCCGTGCTCACCCTCATCGGCGCGGCGGGCATCATCGCCGGCGCCGGGGTCGGGAAGGACGGCAAGCTGCTCATCGGCGCCGGTGCCTTCTTCGCGCTCGTCGGCATCATCGTGCTGATCCCGCTGCTGTCGCGCCCGGTCATCGCGCTCGTACAGCCGCTGCTGAAGGGGCTGTTCGGCGTCGCGGGCAAGCTCGCCGGACTGAACTCGGTGCGTAACCCGCGCCGTACGGGCGCCACCGCGTCCGCGCTCGCCATCGGCCTCACCCTGGTCACCGGCCTCACCACCGTCGGCGTCACGCTCGGCCAGGCCATCGACAAGATGACCACGGACAACATCAAGGCCGACTACATGGTCACGATGGCCAGCGGACGCGGTCTCGACGAGTCGGCGGTCACGGCGCTGGAGAAGGCGCCGGGCGTCAGCGCGGTCTCCCCGCAGCGTGCCTCCTACCTGCTGGTCGACGACAAGGACACCGCGGCGTCGGGTGTGACGCCCGGCGACATCACAAAGGTCCTCGCCCTGAAGACGGAGACCGGTTCGCTGGACACGCTGAGCGGTGACGCGATCGCGGTGGACTCCAAGACCGCCAAGTCCCGCGGCTGGAAGACCGGCGACACCGTCACGGTGGAGTACCAGGACGACAAGAAGGCGCGGCTGAAGATCGGCGCGACCTACGAGCAGAACGAGTTCACCTCACCCGTCCTGATCTCCACGGATCTGCTGGGGCCGCACGAGTCGAGGCCGCACACGCCCGAGGTGTACGTGGCGATGGACGGCGGCATGACCGAGGCCAACGAACAGGCCCTGGTGGACGCGCTGGGCGACAACCCGGCGATCAGCGTCAACGACCGCCAGGACATCAGGAACATGTTCGGCGGCATGATCAACACCGCGCTGAACATCATGTACGGACTGCTGGCCATGGCCCTGATCATCGCGGTGCTCGGTGTCGTCAACACCCTCGCGATGTCCGTCTTCGAGCGTCAGCAGGAGATCGGCATGCTGCGGGCGATCGGCCTGGACCGCCGCAGGGTCAAGCGCATGATCCGGCTGGAGGCCGTGGTGATCTCGGTCTTCGGCGCGGTGATCGGTGTCGGGCTCGGTACGTTCCTGGCCTGGGCGATCGGCGAGACGATCCGCTCGTCGATCCCAGGTTACGCGCTGGTCCTGCCGTGGGAGCGGATCGGGATCTTCCTGGTGCTCGCGGGCCTGGTGGGTGTGCTGGCGGCGCTCTGGCCGGCGCGCAGCGCGGCGAAGCTCAACATGCTGACGGCGATCAAGACGGAGTGAGTCCGGGCGCCTCCGGCGCACCTGGCTCACGGGCCCCGCACCCCCCTGGGTGCGGGGCCCTTCGCCGTGCGGGCACAGCTGAAGCGCGCCCGGCGGCCCTGGGGCCCGTCCTGGCGCGCGTGGAGCGTTCCGCCGCGGCTCCGCCCTGACTCGACTCCGCCCTGACTCGTGTCAGCGCCAGTCGCGGGTACGCAGCGCGAGACCCGATGCGCCCGACCCGGCGGTCTTCACCGCCAGGATCTGGTTGACGCCGATCCTGTTGTGCTCGAACGACAGCGCCGAAGCAGCCATGTAGAGGCGCCAGACGCGGGCACGCCCGGGTGAGGTGGCCCGTACCGCCTCGGGCCAGTGCCGCTCCAGGTTCCGCACCCACTGACGGAGCGTCAGCGCGTAGTGCTCGCGCAGGGATTCGACGTCCCTGGCCTCGAAGCCCGCCTCCTCCAGCGTGCCCACGGTGCGGGAGAGCGGGGCCAGTTCGCCGTCGGGGAAGACGTACGCGTCGATGAAGTCGTCGATCCGGTACGTGGATTCGTCCTTCTCGGGACGGCGTCCGATCTGATGGTTGAGCAGCCGCCCGCCCGGCTTGAGTAGGGCGTAGAGGTCGTCGGCGTACTCACGGAAACGCACCGATCCGACGTGCTCGGCCATGCCGATCGACGAGATGGCGTCGTACGGGCCGTCCCTGACGTCCCGGTAGTCCTGCACCCGGATCTCGATCCGGTCGGTGAGCCCTTCGCCCGCGATGCGCTTGCGCGCGAACGCGGCCTGCTCGCGGGAGAGCGTGACGCCGGTGACCTGGGCGCCGTACTCGCGCGCCGCGTGGATGGCCATCGATCCCCAGCCGCAGCCGACGTCGAGCAGCCGCTCGCCCTCCTTGAGTCCGAGCTTGCGGCAGACGAGGTCGACCTTGTCGCGCTGCGCCTCCTCCAGCGGGGAGTCCGGCTGCGCGAAGTAGGCGCAGGAGTAGACCATGGACGGTCCGAGGACCAGCTCGTAGAAGTCGTTGCCCACGTCGTAGTGGTGGCTGATCGCGGCCCTGTCCCGGCGCTTGGTGTGCAGCGCGCCGCTTCTGCGCCGTACCTCCTCGGGCGGTGGCGGGGGCGGCGGCCAGGGGCCGGCGATCTCCAGCAGGCGCTTGCCCGCGGCGCGCATCCGCGGGTCGCGCAGCGGGTGCACCCCGTCCTTGGCCTCGGCGCCGCGCTCCCAGAGAAGCCCGGCGATCCGGTCGAGGGCGGCGTACAGATCGCCGTCGACGTCGATCTCACCGGCCACCCAGGCCCGGGCGAGGCCCAGCTCGCCCGGCTTCCAGAGCAGTCGGCGCAGGGCCCGGCGGTGCCGGACGACGAGGGTCGGCGCGCCGGGCGGACCCGACTCGCTGCCGTCCCAGGCGCGGATACGTACGGGGAGCGGGGCTCCCAGAAGTTCCTCGGCAAGAGTGGTCAGCCGCAGTGCGGCGTCTGCCATGGCACACACCTCCGTGATGGTGGATCCCAGAAATGCTCAACAGATACGTAAACACCGCCGGGAGGGAGATGCAGTCCCGACAGCACGCAATGGGCGGGCAAAAATAGCTGCACCTGCCATGTACTTTGTGACTAAATCTGCCGGTGCGCACCCTTGCGTGCCTTGTCGTACCCACCTTCGGCGCCGGGCGCACACGAAAGGGCCGCCCGCACCACGGATGGCGGGCGGCCCTTTCGGCTCGTTACGGGCGGCTACGCGCCCCGGCGCACGGTCGTCAGGAGGCCTTCGCGCTGGTGCCGGCCTTGGCCTTCGTGGCCCCCGGCTCCGGGGTCGAGCCCGGCGCACGCTCCGGCTCGGACTCCGGCTTCGGGGCGACGGCCTGACGCGTGGGGGCGGGCTTGGCCGCCTCGTAGAACTCCTCGCGCGGCGTCTCCATCGCACCGAGGGAGACGACCTCGCGCTTGAGGAACGCCGAGAGCGTCCAGTCGGCGAAGACGCGGATCTTACGGTTCCAGGTCGGCATCGCCATGCCGTGGTAGCCACGGTGCATGTACCAGGCCAGCCGGCCACGGAACTTGATCTTCATCTTGCCGATGACGACCATCGCGACGCCCTTGTGCATGCCGAGACCGGCGACCGCGCCCTTGTTGGCGTGGCTGTACTCCTTCTGCGGGAAGCCCCGCAGACCGGAGATCACGTTGTCGCCGAGGACCTTCGACTGACGCAGCGCGTGCTGGGCGTTGGGCGGGCACCAGGCGTTCTCGACACCGGCCCGGCGGGCGGCCAGGTCCGGGACTTGGGCGTTGTCGCCGGCGGCCCAGATGTGGTTGGTGCCGCGCACCTGGAGCTTGGCGTCGGTGTCGACGTGGCCGCGCGGGCCGAGCGGCAGACCGTAACGGGCGAGCGCCGGGTTGGGCTTGACGCCGGCGGTCCACACAATGGTGTTGGAGTCGACCTCAAGGCCGTTGCCGAGCACGACGTGACCGTCGACGCAGGAGTCCATACCGGTCTTGAGGTAGATCTCGACGCCCCGGCTCTCCAGGTGCTCCTTGCCCCACTTGCCCAGCTTCGGGCCGACCTCGGGAAGGATCTTGTCGGCGACGTCGACCAGCAGGAAGCGCATGTCCTCGCGCTTGACGCTCGTGTAGTACTTCGCGGCGTCGCGCGCCAGGTCCTCGACCTCACCGACGGTCTCGGCACCGGCGAAGCCACCGCCGACGAAGACGAAGGTCAGCGCCTTGCGGCGGACTTCCTCGTCGGTCGTGGAGTCGGCCTTGTCGAGCTGTTCGAGCACGTGGTTACGGAGACCGATCGCCTCCTCGATGCCCTTCATACCGATGCCCTGCTCGGCGAGGCCGGGGATCGGGAAGGTACGGGAGACGGCGCCGAGCGCGACGATCAGATAGTCGAAGGGAAGCTCGTAGGCCTCACCGACGAGCGGCGAGACGGTGGCGACCTTGCGGTCCTGGTCGATGGTGGTGACCCGGCCGGTGAGCACCTCGGCCTTGGGCAGCACGCGGCGCAGCGGTACGACGACGTGCCGGGGCGAGATGTTTCCGGCGGCGGCTTCGGGGAGGAAGGGCTGGTACGTCATGTACGAGCGGGGGTCGACAACCGTGACCGTCGCCTCCCCGTAGCGCATCTTCTTCAGAATGCGACGAGCCGCGTACAGGCCTACGTACCCTCCGCCTACAACAAGGATCCTGGGACGCTCCGTGGTGCTCATGCCATCGAGTATCCACCTGCCTGGGAGGGGGTGCTCGTGAGCCCCTTCACAAGCACCTTCCCCATCTCTGCTACACTGCGCGGCCCCCATGATCGACATCATCCGCCCGAAGCGGAGCCACACGGTCTCACGGGACGTTCCGCACCCCTTCTGAGCTGCCCCTTGGGGTGTTTCCGGGTGGCGAGCCAGCGGGTGGTTCACACCCCCGCAATGCCGCTGGAACGGCCCGTTGACCGCCCGGACAGGGGGGTCGGGAGGGGGTCGGGTCTCCCCGGAGAGTGATGTGCGCCCAACTCGGCGGTTTCTCTTGTGAAGAACTTCACGAACTTCGTTCCGGGGTGGCCGCGAGAGGGGCTGCAGAGGCCCCGTAAGACCTCCGTAAAGGGGGCCCGGACGTCCGGCCCCGGGCCCGGTCACCCGCTCAGGCGAGCGACCACGCGATGCCGTCGAGGATGTCGTGTTCGCTCACGACGACCTCCTCCGCGCCGGTCCTTTTCATGATCGTGAGCAGGATCAGCGCACCCGCCGCGATCACGTCGACCCGTCCGGGATGCATCACGGGAATCGCCGCGCGCTCGTCGTGCGTGGCCGACAGCAGCATGCCGGTGATCTCCTGGACCCGCTCGAAGGGGATCCGGGAGTGGTGGATGGCCCGCCAGTCGTACTCGGTCAGGCCGAGCGTGATCGCCGCGACCGTGGTGACGGACCCGGCGAGGCCGACGAGCGTACGGGCTTCGGCCAGCGGGACGCTCTCCTCGACCGTGTCGAGGGCGGCGTCGATGTCGCCGCGTATGGCCGTGATCTCGCCGAGGGTCGCCGGGCTGCTCGGGCTGTGCCGCTCCGTCATCCGTACACAGCCGATGTCCACCGACCGCGCGGCCGTGACCCCGTCGGTCCCGACGACGAACTCGGTGGAGCCGCCTCCGATGTCCACGACCAGGTAGGGACGGTGCAGGTCGGTGCGGCCGGTCAGCTCCTTGGTGGCGCCCGTGAAGGAGAACTCCGCCTCCTGGTCTCCGGTGATCACCTCGGGTTCGACTCCGAGGATGTCGAGGATGCCGCGTACGAAGTCGTCGCGGTTCTCGGCGTCGCGGGAGGCGGAGGTGGCCACGAAGCGGATCCGGTCCACGCCGTGGCTCTTGATGATCTCCGCGTACTCGCGGCAGGCCGCGAAGGTGCGCTCCAGCGCGTCGGGGGCGAGCCGTCCCGTCCGGTCGACGTCCTGGCCGAGGCGCACGATCGTCATCCGGCGGTCGAGGTCGGTGAGTTCGCCGGTGGCGGGGTCGGCGTCCGCGACGAGGAGGCGGATGGAGTTCGTACCGCAGTCGACGGCCGCGACCCTGGTCATCGGGTGTCCTCTTCGGTGGCCGCCCTGGTGGCCGACTTGCTGCCGACGTCGTTTGTGAACGGGATCACACAGGGGCCCTTGCGCCACCACTCGGGCAGCATCGCCAGCGCCTCGTCCCCCAGCGGGTTCACCCCCGGACCCGCCGCCAGCGAATGGCCGACCAGCACGTGCAAACACTTCACCCGGTCCGGCATTCCGCCCGCGCTCGGGAAACCCGCCAGTACCTCGACGGCGTCGCGGCGCGCGATGTAGTCCTCGTGCGCCTTGCGGTACGCGGCGGCCAACTCCGGGTCGGTGGCGAGGCGTTCGGTCATCTCCTTCATGACACCGTTCGCCTCCAGCGTGCCGATGGCCGAGGCCGCGCGCGGGCAGGTCAGGTAGTAGAGCGTCGGGAACGGAGTACCGTCCGGCAGCCGCGGGGCGGTCTCCACCACGTCGGGCTGACCGCAGGGGCAGCGGTGCGCGATGGCGCGCAGACCGCGCGGGGGCCGGCCGAGCTGCTGCCTGAACGCGTCGACGTCCGCCTCGGTGGGTTCGGTGCGTTCGGTCTGCGGAGGGGGCGTTTGCATACCTGCGTCGGTTTCCTTGATGTCTGTCTGTCCGTCGGTGTCTGTCGGCCGGCCGATGCTTGTCTGCCGATACCTGTCGGCCGATGTCCGTCTGTGCGGCCGGGCCGCTACCGGTCCGTCCGGTCCGCCTTGTCGACGCCGTCCATGAGGTTGGAGTACCAGGGCCGGTCGCCCGCGCCCTGGTCGGGTCGGTGCTCCTCGGCCGCCCGGGGGTCGGCCATGATGTAGCCGGTCTCCCCCGGCATCACGTAATGCAGATGCTCGCGCGCCAGCCGCTGGACGTACGCGTCGTCCTGGAGGCGGGCCCTCTCGTCCCGCAGCTCCTCGACCCGCTTCGCGGCCTCGCGCGCCAGCTGCTCCTGCTCAGCGATCTCGCCGCGCTGGGACACGTACTGCCGCATCGGATAGGCGAGCGCCACGATCAGTGAGCAGACCACGAGAACCAGGAACGCGGCGCGTCCGGTGAGCCGGGAACGGCGGGCCTGCCTGCGGGTCTGCGAGCGGTAGACACGGGCGGCGGTCTGCTCGCCCAGAATCCTGATCTTGGTCGCGGTGGAGAACCGGTCCCGGTTCGCGGCCATGGTCCCGCCTCCCTCAGAGGCCCGGCGGACCCCGTTCCTCTGTACTGCCGTACTGCCTCTGTACGCGCGTACGTCCCCGGACACGGTACGGGACCGTGGCCGGGGACGGCCGTAGGACGGGCGGACCGGTGGCCGGTGGTCCCGGGGGTCAGTCCTTGAAACGCGGGAACGCGCTGCGGCCCGCGTACACCGCCGCGTCGTCGAGGATCTCCTCGATGCGCAGGAGCTGGTTGTACTTGGCGACGCGCTCGGAGCGGGCCGGGGCGCCGGTCTTGATCTGGCCGCAGTTGGTGGCGACGGCGAGGTCGGCGATCGTGACGTCCTCGGTCTCGCCGGAGCGGTGCGACATCATGCACTTGAAGCCGCTGCGCTGCGCCAGCTCGACGGCGTCCAGGGTCTCGGTCAGCGAACCGATCTGGTTGACCTTGACGAGCAGGGCGTTGGCCGAGCCCTCCTCGATGCCACGGGCCAGGCGCTCGGGGTTGGTGACGAAGAGGTCGTCGCCGACGATCTGGACCTTGGAGCCCAGCTTGTCGTTGAGGACCTTCCAGCCGGCCCAGTCGTCCTCGAAGAGCGGGTCCTCGATGGAGACCAGCGGGTACGAGGCGACGAGCTCCTCGTAGTACTCGGTCATCTCGGCGGCCGAGCGGGACTTGCCCTCGAACTCGTAGGAGCCGTCCTTGTAGAACTCGGAGGCCGCGACGTCGAGTGCGAGCGCGATGTCCTTGCCCGGGGCGTAGCCGGCTTCCTTGATGGCCACGAGGATGAGGTCGAGCGCGGCGCGGTTGGACTCCAGGTTCGGCGCGAAGCCGCCCTCGTCGCCGAGGCCCGTGGAGAGCCCCTTCTCCTTCAGGACCTTCTTCAGCGTGTGGTAGACCTCCGCGCCCCAGCGCAGGGCCTCGGAGAACGACTCGGCGCCGATCGGCGCGATCATGAACTCCTGGATGTCCACGTTGGAGTCGGCGTGCGACCCGCCGTTGAGGATGTTCATCATCGGAACGGGCAGCAGGTGCGCGTTCGGGCCCCCGAGGTACCGGAACAGCGGCAGGTCCGAGGCCTCGGAGGCGGCGTGCGCCACGGCCAGGGAGACACCGAGGATGGCGTTGGCGCCGAGCGAGGACTTGTCGGGGGTGGCGTCCAGGTCGAACATCGCCTGGTCGATCAGGCGCTGCTCGGTGGCGTCGTAGCCGACGAGCTCCGGGCCGATCTGCTCGATGACGGCGAGGACGGCCTTCTCGACGCCCTTGCCCTGGTAGCGGTTCTGGTCACCGTCGCGGAGCTCAAGGGCCTCGAACGCACCGGTGGACGCACCGGAGGGGACAGCAGCACGGCCGGTGCTGCCGTCGTCGAGGCCGACCTCGACCTCGACCGTTGGGTTGCCTCGGGAGTCAAGGATTTCCCGGGCTACGACGACGTCGATGGACGGCACGAGCATCTCCTTCTGGGATGTGACGCGTGGAGCAGGGCCTCATGGGTGCCGGGCCTCGTCGGCCTTGCGTTGGCCTTGCGGCATGAGCCTAACCGGCTCCCGGTCGGCGGTCGGCAGATGCCCGCCCGCTGGGACGAAAAGAGTCCGCGATGCCCGTTCGGACCCGAATGTCCAAGGGTTGGGTCGAGCCCTTCCGAAGCCCAAGGCCGGAGGCCGTCCGAAGCCCCCGGCCCGGCGCGTCCGGGGGGAGTGAGGCGCGCCGGGCCGGGGGTTCAAGGGGAAAGGGTCAGCTCAGGTGGAGCTGCTGACCCGGGAAGATCACGTCGGCGTCCTCGACGATGTCCTTGTTGAGCTTGAAGAGCTTCTTCCAGCCGCCTTCGACCTTCTTGGTCTCGGCGATCTTGGAGAGCGAGTCGCCGGGCTTGACCTTGTACTCGCCGTCGCCCTTCTTGACCGGGCCGCGCGTCTCGGTGCGCGAGGCGGGCTGCTCCTGCGTCGCACGCGGGGCGGACCGCTTCTCCGGAGCGGCCTGGGGGGCCTGCTCGGTCTGCTCGGGGGCGGCCTGCTGCTGACCGGAGTCCCCGGAGCCGGAGTCGGCCGAGCCCGCGTCGTTCGACGCGTTGGACAGACCCACGCCACAGCTCGGCCAGGCACCCTTGCCCTGGCCGGCCAGGACCTTCTCGGCGATCTGTATCTGCTGGGACTTCGAGGCCTGGTCGGCGCTGGAGGCGAACGCGGTGCCGCCGTACGCGGCCCAGGTGGAGGCGGAGAACTGAAGCCCGCCGAAGTAGCCGTTGCCGGTGTTGATCGACCAGTTGCCGCCGGACTCGCACTGGGCGACGGCGTCCCACTCGGAGGTGGTGGCCGCGGAGGCGGCGGTGGCGCCGATCAGCGGGACCGCGACGGCGGCACCGGTGATGCCGGCGAGCGTGGCGTAACGGACGGTCTTGGAGGGACGACGGTGCTTGCCCTTGCCGGACGCGCTGGAAAACAGCATGCGAGATCTCCTCACCGACGCCTGCGAGGTGAGCTGTCGGGTTCGGGCCAAGTGAGTTGCCCGGCCGTGCGACCCGGGAACGTCTGTACGTCCCCTCGCACACGGCTGCACCCCGAGCCGGCCGTATTGGCCGGCACTTACCTGGGTCCCCCGCTCCTGCCTTCGGCGCGTGAAGCGACGAGTACTCCCCCCGACCGACGGCAGGACTCGGCGTGACGGTCGACGGTGCCCGCGGTGCGAGCGGTTCAGACCGTAAACACAGACATCCCGGATGTTCAAAGAAGGAACATCCGGGATGATTCGCCCATCCCGCCCCGAGGAAACCTCTGTTTACGCAGGTCGGAACGGAAAGGGGGCGAGTTGCCGGGCAGACCGCATCAGTTGGGGCGAAGAGACGCTTGTCTCACTTGCCCAGATGCGGACATAGCCCGCTTAACTACCCCTGATTCGCGGTCAGATCGAGCTTCTGGCCCGGCAGGATGAGGTCCGCGTCGGAGCCCACGACCTCGCGGTTCGCCTGGTAGAGCGCGGCCCAGCCACCCTCCACCTTCGCCTCGTCGGCGATGGCCCACAGATTGTCGCCCGCACGGACGGTGTACGAGCCGTCCGCGACGTCGTCGGCGCGTGTCGAACTGTCACCCCGTGAGGCATGACGGCCGCTTTCGCGCTCTTCGTCCGTCTTGCCTTCCTCGCCGGCTTCGGCCTCCCCGGCGGGCTTGCCCGCCTCGGGGGCCGCCTCGCCGCGGTGCTTGCCCTTCCCCGCGTCGGCGGTGCTGGGCTCCGAGCTCGGCTCGGCGCCCTGCTCCTCGGCCTCGGACGCGGAGTCGCGGCCGAACTGCCCGGACGACGGGGTCGACTCGGGAGCGGGAGGCAGCTCGGCCGTCTCGCTCGGCTCGGGCTCCGGGGAGGTCTCCTGCTGCTGGGTGGACTCGCCGGAGGAACCGTTGCCCTGAGCCTTGTCCGCTTCACCGTCGGCGCCCGCGTCCGTGCCCGGCTCCGCCGTGAGCCCGGTGACCAGCGCGCAGGTCGGCCACGCGCTCGGCCCCTGCGCTTCGAGGATCTTCTCGGCGACGGCTATCTGCTGGCTGCGGCTGGCCTGGTCGGCGGTGGGGGCGTACGCCGTACCGCCGAAGTCGGCCCAGGTCTCCTGGGAGATCTGGAGGCCGCCGTAGTAGCCGTTGCCGAGGTCGGCGCTCCACATGCCGCCGCTCTCGCACTCGGCGACGCGGTCCCAGGTCGAGGCGTCCGCCGCACTGGCGCCGGTCGCGCCGAGCAGCGGGATGGCGATCGCCGAGCCTGTCACCCCTGCCGCGACGACAAGGGCGGGGGCCTGACGGGGCCGACGGTGCCGGCCGTTCCCGGAGCGCATGCGGTTGCCTTCCGTGAGACTGCTGGGACGTGAACCCCGGCGCGTGACTGCCGGGACGATCGTGAACGTAGCCGTACTCGAACGTCTGTCACAAGTCGATGCAGCGTAGATCACGTGAAAGTCACAGTGTTGACGATCCGTCAGTCACTCACCGCTGTGAACTGCACCGGGAGCGTACGCAGTCCACGCATGATGAGCCCCCCACGCCACCTCAAATCGGACGGTTCGACCGCTAGCCGCAAGTCGGGCAGGCGGGTCAGAAGGGTGGCGAGCGCGGTCTGCCCCTCAAGCCGGGCGAGGGGCGCGCCGAGGCAGTAGTGGATGCCGTGGCCGTATCCGAGGTGTTTGTTGTCACTCCGCGCCAGATCGAGCCGGTCCGGGTCGGCGAACCGCGCCGGGTCCCGGTCGGCGGCGGCGAGTACGACGAGGACGGGGTCACCGACCGCGACGCGCTGCCCGCCGAGTTCGACGGGTTCGGTGGCGTAGCGCCAGGTGGCGAGCTCCACCGGACCGTCGTAGCGGAGCAGTTCCTCGACGCCGGTCGCGAGGAGTTCCTTCTCGCCTGCGCGGAGGGAGCGTTGAAGGCGCTCGCGCTGATCGGGATGACGAAGCAGCGAGTACACGCCATTCCCGATGAGATTCACGGTTGTCTCGAACCCCGCGAAGAGAAGGATGAACGCCATCGCGGCGGCCTCGTTCTCGGTGAGGTGCTCGCCGTGGTCGCCGGCCCGGATCAAGCCGGAGATCAGGTCGTCTCCGGGGTCGTCCCGCTTACGGTGGATGAGCTCGGCGAGATACCCCCGCATCTTCTTGACGGACCGCGCGACCCCGCCCCGTGGCCCGCCGCCGTGCCGGATCATCATCCCGGCCCAGTCGCGGAAGTCGTCCTGGTCCTCGCGCGGGACGCCGAGCAGATCGCAGATCGCGTAGATGGGGAGCGGGAAGGCGAAGTCATGGATCAGGTCGGCCTCCCCCTTCGACGCGAATGAGTCGATCAGCCCGTCGGTCAACTCCTGTACCCGGGGTGCGAATTCGGCCACGCGCCGGGGAGTGAACGCCTGCGAAACCAGCCGCCGCAGACGGGTGTGATCGGGCGGATCGATGTTCAGCAGATGCGTCATCAACTCCGCACCGCGCTCCCCCGGGATGCCGGTCTTCCCCTTGGCGTGCGGCGACTCGGCGTGATGCACGGGATTCTTGGACAGCCGAGCATCGGCCAGAGCCTTCTTGGCATCCGCGTACCGCGTCACCAGCCACGCGTCGACCCCACTGGGCAGCCGCGTCCACCGCACGGGCGCGTGCTCGCGGAGCCAGGCGTAGGCGGGGTAGGGATCGGTGGCGAACTCCCAGGTGAAGAGGTCGGGAGCGGGGCTGGGCAAGTCGGACATGGAGGTGACAGTAACCGGCCTGATGCGGTGCCTACTCGGCGGCGTCGGTCGCGAGATCGTCGATCACCCGGGTGATCACGGCGCGAGCCGCCCGGCCGTACGAGGCGACCGTGGCCAGACTGTCAAAGACACCTTCGTACAGAGCTACTTCCTTCGGCTGCGCGAGGTTCAACTCGGCAGAGTAGGTCTCCACTACCACGCGCTCGCGGTCGAGAATCCAGAAGCCATGCCAGGGCGCGACACCGTACGGAGTGTCGAAGCCGATGATGCCGAGTCTGACGTTCGGCAGCGCCGACAGCGCGATCAGACGGTCCAGCTGCCCGAGCATGGCCTCCGGCGGGCAGAGCCGGAATCGCAGGGCCGCTTCGGTCAGTACGAAGTGGAACCTCTTGTCGCGCTTGTAGAGGATCTCCTGGCGCCGGAGCCTGGCCCGTACGGCCTCGTCAATGTCGTCGGGCGAGCCGAAGAGTTGCACACCTTGGGCGAGTCGGCCGCGTGCGTACTCGGGAGTTTGCAGCAGTCCGGGGATGACGGTGGCCTCGAAAGCCCGGATGAGCCCGGCCCCCGACTCGTGCGCCCCCAGCTGGTCCTGGTGCGCCTTGAGCCCACCTCGGAACTGCCGCCGCCAGTCAGCCTGTTGGACCTCAAGAGTGCGCAGGGCGGCGAGCAGCGAGTCAGTTTCCCCTTCCTGCCCGGTGACCCGGCATCTTTCCGCAACTCGCGGAGCCGCCGTCCGAGCGCTTCGCGTGCCTTGTGTAGGTGAGCCGCGCCCGATGTCCTACTCGGTCGCAAAGTCGTCCCGTCTCACGGCGTAGTGCCATGCTCGGTCGCGCCAGTAGTTGTGCTGGACGACAGTGGCGGGGTCGTCCACCAGTTCCCCGCCGAGAAACTCGTCACCGTCGTTGAAGTGCATGCGGACGAGCACCGACGAGTCGAACAGCCAGTAGTCGTGAGAGGGCAGCCCCAGCGCGCCTGCCCTCTCTCGTTCCAGATAGCGAATGTCCTCGCCGGCCCCGTTCGTGAACTGCGCGCACCAGACACCGAAGCGGCTGTAGTCGGTGAGCGGCGTACTGACGACCCGCACGCGTGCGAAGCGGCGCCCGAGCAGGGTGGCCTCACGGATCACGGCCAACCAGTCTTGAAGCCAAGGGAGATCATCTTCTTCACCCGCGAGGAACTTGGCGAGAGCCGCGTTCTCGACGGACGAGTCGTAGCGATCACGTACTTCCAGACGGAAGGCGGTGTGCTTGAAAGTCCGGAAGAGCTGGCCGAACTCGTCGCCGGTGATCAAGCTCAGCTCTCCTCCTGGTAGCGGCGAGCGTAGTACTTCAAGACATCTTCGGGGATCTCGATGATCGTCTCACCCTGGGGTACGGGGCCGATGTCGGCGAGCGTCTGAGGATCGGTGACGATCCACCCCTGCGCGATGTACGTCGCACGGTCGGCGCGGTCGGTCGCGTACAGCGTGGGCGAGCTGCCTGACTGGGACTCAAGGTCCTTGCCGAGAAAACGAGCGCGCATGCGATTCCCTCCTCGAAAGCCACCGGACGACTCCGATGGCGCGGTGCGAACAACACCTCTAGCTCTGGAACACGGAGACCTCGTTGGCCGTTTCGCCCAGCCAGACGCGATGGTCGTCCGGCGTGACCGTCATACCGAAGTCGTACAGTTTCGGGCGGCCGTGAGACCTCCACCAGTCGAGTGCGATGACGGCCTCCCCCAGCAGGTCACGGTCGCCGAACCGCTCGGCGGTCCGGCCGGCGAGCCGCGCCCATGACGTTCGGTCCTCGGCGAGGAAGAACCAGCCGCCCTCCTGCCGGTAGGCCGTAACACCGGCCATGAGCACCGCCAGGGCGAACTCCCCGTGCACGTCGACATCGTCCAGGTCGTACCGCTCCTCCGTCTCGGCCGCCATGTCCCTGGTCGCGCTCCACAGCGCGGCCAGGTCCGCCCGTTCCCTCCGCTGGCCGCGTACGGGCATGAACGTCTCCGCGCCGTGAAACCAACCTCCGGCCACACCCGGCTCTCGCACCCGGAGCCAGACGAGCCCGAGAGCCCGGTCGTTCGGGAGCCATGGGGTGACAACCTCGCCACCGGGTGCCACCTGGTGCAGCCACTCCTGCGGAACACGCCTCACGGAAGCGGTGGAGATCAACCGCGCGTACGGTGCGCGCTCGGCGTAGCCCCGCTCTCCGTCCCCGAGGACCACCGATGCCTCGTACCCGACGCTGGCCAGCCGCGATCGGGCCCCGTCGGCCAGGAGCTGGTCAATTTCCAAGGTGACGACATTCCGCGCTCCCACACGCTCGGCCAGAATCGCTGCGTTGTAGCCGGACCCCGTTCCGATCTCCAGAGTTCTGTCACCGGGTTCGGGGGCCAGGGAAGTGACCATGTTGATGACGGCGGCAACGCAACTGATAGAGCTGGTGGGAGTGAACCCGCTCCCGTCGTCCAAGGGCTTGCCGTCATCGACCTGGGTCACTTCCCCGGATCATCCTGCCTGCGGACCGGACGCCAGTGCTCTTCCCGCCATACGTAGACGGTGTCCGGCGCGAACGCGTAGCGCGGGACCCGCTCGAAGACAGGGCGCGTCCACTCCGCACTGAACGCGCCTCGCTCCGCGAGCAGCCCGATGAATCTCCGGTGGGCCAACTCGGGGTCGGGTGCGGTCACTTGCGGTGTGTCCCCGAGTCCCCGCCCCCGAGGTGTCCGACTTCCCGTCGGCGTCACCGGGCGCACCCTTCGGCGGCTCGGACGGCGGCGGCGATTCGTGCTTTCCGGCCATGACGGCTCCCCTCAGGCAGTGTTGGACGGACGCGGTCTGATGCGTCGTCCTGTCTGCAGCGTAGGGACGCCACCGGCCGGCGAGGAAGAAAGTTTCTCTGGGTTTCGCGCATTGCTTGCGATCGCGGTTCGCCGGAGAAAACTAGGTCGTGGCGGTGTCGGTGCCCGCGTCGGCGAAGTGATCGAACTCGCCCGCTTTGACACCGAGGATGAAGGCGCGGAGCTTTTCGGGGGTGGTGGTGACGATGACGTCGGGGTCGTCGCTCTCTCGGAGCTTGATGGTGCCGTCGTCAGCCGTAGCGAGGTACACGCAGCCGTTCGCCTCGCCGCTGAACGTTGACTTCTGCCAGTGGAGGGCGGCCATGCGCGTTCCCCTTCTCACAACTCTGATGCGACCTGGCGGATCAGATCCCGGGACTTCGATGGTTCGAGGCTACAGCTCTCCATACGGTCCAGAACCGTCCGGTACTTCTCCAGATGCGGCCGCGTATCAAGGAACGCTGCCCCGTGATCGGTGTCGAGTTGGACTGTGTCCAAGGCGGGGACGGCGCCAGCCATGTAGTAGATACCGGTCCCGGCGCTGGGGAACGTGCCGGCGCCGAAGGGAATCACCAGGATGGTGACGTGCTCGAAGTCGCTCAGGTCGAGCAGATGTTTCAACTGCGCGCGAGCTACCTCCGGGCCACCGAAGCCCATGCGCAAAGCGGCCTCATGAAGGATCGCTGTCAGGGGCGTCGGATTCTCCCCGTACAACACCACCTGCCGTTTGATCCGGTAGGAGACGCGGTGCTCCACCTCGTGCGGGGCGAAGGAGGGCACGACATCGCCGATGACCGCGTGAGCATGCGCTCTGGTCTGGAGCAGCCCCGGCAGATGGACCACCGACGAGGAGTACATCGACGTCGCGTGGTACTCCAGTTCCGCCAGGTCGATCGTGTCCGGCGGCAGCATGTCGCGGTACTCGTCCCACCAGCCGCGCGTCCGCCCACCTGTCATCTCCGTGAGCGCTTCGATGTACGCCTCGTCCGTACAGCTGTAGCTACGCGCCAGAGCGCGTACGCGGTCGGCGCCCACCGCGTACCGACCCGACTCGATGCTGCTGATGCGGGGTTGGGATGAACCGTCGAGCACCCCGGCCTGAGCGGTGGTGAGGTCTGCCTGCTGGCGGAGTCTGCGCAGCTCGTTACCCAGCCGCCGCTGCCGCACCGTGGCTGGTAGCGCATTCGGTGACATTCTTACACCTCACCCATATGGATGTTCTGTTCCAAATTAGTAGATGAATCATAGCGTCCACGGCTACGGTGTGAAGCACGCCACTTCAACTGGCCGCGCCTCACGGCGCCTTACTCGCCATGCCCAACCACACCAGCCGGGCAGGCGTCACCCTCTCGCCGACAGGGGAAATCCATGACGACCGTATCGCCGCACTGCCCTGCCCCGGAGCCGTTCGACTTCGCGCGGGAGGTGTACGAACTCGTACGTGACACCGCGCCGCGCCTCTTCGCCGTCGTGGAGGAGTACCGCGTCGGTACGGAGGACGCCGACGCTGTCGTCGTCGCGTGGGGACTCGCGCACGCCGACGGCGCCGCCGAGGTCATCTCGGCGGAGGGACACCGGCGTTGGCAACTGACCGCCGCCGAAAACGTCGTACGGTTCTTCGGCCGGGCCGAAGACCTGTCCGCCCGCCTCGTCTGGCTCGCGGGCCCCGACGCGGACGCTCGCACCGAGGCTTACGCAGCCTGATCGCCGGCGCCACCGGTCAGATCTTGTAGCCCTCATGCGGGACGGCCCGTTCCCACACCGTCTCGAACGCCGTGACACAGAGTGCGACCGTCGCCGGGTCTTCGGTGATCTCGTCCTCGACCACGGCGCCGTCCCCCGAGAAGTGGTGCACCCGGAGCAAGGTGCCGTCGAACGCCCAGAAGTCGTTCCCCGGGAGCGCGATTCCGTTGGCCAACCTATGGGGGAGCCAGCGCACTTGCTCACCGGCCGTCACGTTGGCGTGTGTCACGTAGTGCTCCCACCGGATGTACTCGCTCACCGGTTCGGAGATGATCCGGGCCCGACGGATCGTGACGCCTCGGGCCACGGTGTCGGCGATCAACTGGTCGTACGGGTGCCACCACGACCGCCGGTCGGCCCAGTCGACACGCTCGCCGCGGCGCCACGCGTCGAACCGTTCCGTGGGAACGTACGAGTCGCGTAGCTCCAAGTGCACTGCGGACGTGCGGCATTGGCCAAGCAGTTCACCGAAGCTCGGCACGTTCGACGGCATCGCACGCCTCCGTTGCTCACCGTCTCAGACGGCGTGGCCTTCGTAGTTGAGCGGAATGAGTATCGGCTCAAAACCTCGGGCAGCCCTACAGGCTCGCAAGTACCGAGGCCACAAGTTGACGCGCGGCGTGCCCGTAGACGGCTTCGGATTGCAGTTGGTCGAACATCGCCAGGTAGAGCCCTATCTCCTGAAGCCTGGTGACTTTGATGGCGGCGGTCGGCGTTTCCAGTGCGACCGCGTTGTGGTCGAAGATCCAGAACCCGATCGTGCCGATGGCCCGCCGCTGGACATCGGCCGGGATGATGCCGACGGACACGAACGGATCTCCTGCGTGCTCGCCCGGCCCCACAAGCGCCCGCCGCAGCTGACGTTCCACCGATCCTGGTCTTCTTTCTGACATCACTCCCGGATTCTGTTCAACTGACCTGATACCTCTGAGACATGGAGCATTGGAAAGAAGACCGGGTCACTGCCGCCGAGCGGGGCGAGAACCCCACAGTGTTGGCGCGCATGCGGACCGGGTGGGCCGTGATCGGCGACACTCAGCATCTTCCCGGCTACTGCCTGCTGTTGTACGCCGACAGCGCCAATCACCTGACCGATCTGCCACGAGAACAACGGGCCCGCTTTCTGCTCGACCTCTCCCTGCTTGGCGAAGCGGTCGAAGTCGTTTGCGGCGAGCGGGACGCGGCCTTCCGTCGGCTGAACTACGAAGTCCTTGGAAACTCCTGGGAGCACCTGCACGGTCACATCCACCCGCGCTACGAGTGGGAGCCATCGAGTCTCCTCCACGGCCCGGTGTGGCGCTACGGGGAAGAGCGGACCGCCCCGGAATACCGCCTTGGGCCGCAGCACGATGATCTGCGGGAAGACATCACCCGCACGTTGACAGGCATTCTCTCCGAGGCGTATGAGCGGAGCCAGGCACCGTCGGCCCCCCCCCTGCGCGAGGCCACTTAAGTCCTGTCCCGTGAGTGGGCGGAGTGAGTAACAGCCCCACGGCGGCGGCACCGTCTCACAGGGCTGATCTCTGAAGGGTTTCTCGCCACTCGTCCAACACATCGCGGCACTCGTCCATGGCGGGATCGCGAGTTCCGCCGGGAGCGTGGGCCGCGGACCGGTCTGCGCGGAGCGGCACATGAGCGCAGTACCAGGCCCGCTTGGCGCCTGCTTGTTCCGCGTCCGTGCCCGTCCTCAGGTAGTCGAGCAGGGCGGTCATGACGCGGCGGCGTCCGAAGGCATAGACCGCAGGTTCGACGTACCAGAGGCAGAAGCTGGGGTCCGGGTCGTGGACGGCCGCGGCCATCAACGGGGCGAAGAACTCTTCGGGCAGGTGGGCACGTTCCAGCAAGGGCTTGCGCACCGCATGGGCCAGGTGCCGTGCGCGGCGTGCGTCCGGCACGTCGGCCGCGTTCCCGAGATCCATCAGGCGCGCCACCTCGACGGCGCATGTCAGGAAGGAGCGTGCGGCTGCCTCGTTGGGCTCTTCGTCGGCCATGGCGGCATTCTGGACCGAATGGGAAGAGTCTCAAGCACCCCCCTTCGCCCGGATGAAGGTCTGGAAGATCCTCCGTGATTGTCGCCCCAAGGGCGACGGCGGGCCCGGTCTTTGGAATCACGGATCAGCACGCCGTCACCGTCCGGGCGTGCGTGGGCCTCCACGCACGCGTCCTCGAAGTCGCCGCTGTAGCTGATCTTGAGGGCAGCCCGGCGTTTTACGACTACGGCATGGCGGTCGAGCCCGGTCGGCAGTACCTATGGTGTGCGGACCCGGTCACGGGTCCGAGGTGGGCGGACTGTTCGCGGCCGGACAGGGCCAAGCCCGCCCCTACCCCTCTGAGCCCCGTCCCTCCGCCTCCGCCGCCAAGATCGCGTCCCTGTAGACGCGGGCCGCCGCCCGCAAGGCGGCCTCCGGGTCCGTGCCCGTCGCTTCCGCTCGGGACGCCAGGGACAGGAGTTCGTAGCCGATGCCCTCCCGCTCGGGGAGTGGGACCTCCAGGGGGGACGCGGCCACTCGGGAGGAGAGTTTGGCCGCAAGGGCCAGGGCCGGTTGGGCCAGGGGGACGCCCGAGGTGATCGAGTCGCGGTGTTTTTCCGCCGCCTTCGTGCGGAGCCAGTGCTCCTTCACGTCCTCCGGGGTCTCCGCCTTCTCGTCGCCGAAGACGTGCGGGTGGCGGTGGATCAGCTTCTCGACGATCGTCGCCGCCACGTCGTCGATCGAGAACGGTTCGTCCTCCTCCTCCGCGATACGGGCGTGGAAGACCACCTGGAGCAGGACGTCGCCCAGTTCCTCGCGCAGTTCGTCGCGGTCGCCGCTCTCGATCGCCTCGACCAGTTCGTACGACTCCTCGATGGCGTACTTGGCCAGGCCCTCGTGCGTCCGCGTCGAGGACCAGGGGCATTCGGCGCGGATGCGGTCCATGACCTGGACGAGGTCGAGGAGGCGGGCGCCCGGGAGGTCGTACGAGCCGGGGAGCAGTTCCAGGTCGGGCATCTGGACGCGGCCGGAGCCCGCGAGGCGGGAGAGGCCGTCGGTGAGGGTCTCGTCGCCCTCGCCGGAGGGCAGGACCACGACCGTACGGCCGCCGGCGCAGGCATCGACCAGTTCCCGGGCGGTGGGCGTGGCGAGTGCGACGGTGACGCCGGCCTCGCGCAGATACGGCAGCTGGGGGTGTCCGGGGTCGCCGCACAGGACCTGGTCGGCCTCGCGCAGCGTCTGCCAGGCGGGCCAGGACAGCAGGCCGGGCGCGACCCGGTGGCTGGCGGTGATCAGGACGATACGGCCGGGGGCGACGGCGGGTTCTTCGGTCACCCGAGGAAATTTACCTCCGGGCCCCGGCCTCGTCTCACGCGCCCGTCGGAGCCTGCTCCGGCGGGGCCTCCTTGGTGACCTGGGTGAGCCACGGCGTCTTCGCCTCGCCGAGCCTGACCTGCTTGACGTCCCACGCGCCGTACCGCGGGTTGACGTCGATGCCCAGCTCCTCCGACGTCTTGACCAGCACGGCGAGGACCTGCTGCTGGCCCTCGGGCGTGGTGGTGTTCGCGCCCAGCGACTGCGCCAGCTTCGACATCAGCACCTCGCGGCGGATCGCGTCGTCGATCTGGCCCGGGGTGAGCGCGCCCTGCTGGAGCAGCATCGCCGCCAGCTGGTCCTCGCCGCCGGACTGCTGCGCCGCCGCCTGGCGGGTGGACTGGATGTCCTTGCGGGTCGCCTTCACACCGGCGTCGTCCGCGGCCTTCTGGAGGATCCGGTCGAAGATCATGCTGTTGAGCTTGACCTGGCTGAGCTGGGCGGTGTTCTTGATCAGCTCGGCGCCCTGCGGGGACGCCTGCTGCGCGTCCCGCACGTCCCGTACCTGGGCCTGGAGCGCGGACACGTCGATGCGGTCGCCGCCGACGACGGCCGCCGCGCCGGGGTGGGCGTCGTTGCCGCAGGCGGTGAGGAGCGGGGCCGCTGCGAGGAGCGCGGCTGAGAGTGTGAGCGCTGTGCGACGGCGGCGGTGCAAAGGGTGCCTCCTGGATCGTGACAACGACCGTGCGTTGATCGATGTTAGGCAGGGGTGGCGGATCCGATCCAGTCACCCTGTCCTTTTACGAAAACTTCGCCCTATCCCGTCCGCTGCCCGGCCGGCGCCGTCTCCCGCGCCGGGGCGTCCGCGTCGTCGGGTCGCAGCATGATCGTGCGGGAGACCACGAAGGTGATCGGGATCGCCGCGGCGGCCGCGATCAGGGGAGCGTACGTGCGGCTGAGTCCGAAGACATCCACCAGCAGATAGACACCGCACGTGGTGATCGTGAAGTTCGCCGCGTTGGTGAGCGGGAAGAGCAGGAACTTCCGCCAGGTCGGCCGGGTCCGGTAGGTGAAGTAGGAGTTGAGGAAGAAGGAGCCGATCATGCTGAGCACGAAGGCGATGACGTGCGCCGCGACGTACGGGAGCCAGGTCAGCAGCACGAGGTAACAGGCGTAGTACGAACCGGTGTTGACGACTCCGACGAGCGCGAACCTGATCAGCTGGCCCCGGACCCTCATGTGCCTACGAGCTCCTGCTCCTGCTCCGTGGTGGGAAGCACCCCGCGCGGCCGGTCCACGTCGGTCGCCGCCACCAGGTAGTGGGGGCGCCGCTTCACCTCGTAGTAGATGCGGCCGACGTACTCGCCGACGACTCCCACCATCACCATCTGTACGCCCGACAGCGCCGTGACGGCCACCAGAAGTGTGACATAGCCGGGTGCGTCGACCCCGTTGACCATCGCGTCGACGACGATCCACCCCGCGTACAGCGAGGCGAACGAGAGCAGCACCAGGCCCAGGTAGAGCGCGGCGCGCAGGGGCTTGTTGTTGAAGGAGAGCATGCCGTCGAGCCCGTAGTTGAGCAGCTTGCCGAAGCTCCACTTGGAACGGCCCTGCTCCCGGACCGCGTTCTCGTACTCGAAGGTGGTCGAGCGGAATCCGACCCAGGCGAAGATGCCCTTCGAGAAGCGGTTGTACTCGGCGAGGCCGAGCACCGCGTCGACCGCGCGGCGCGAGAGCAGCCTGAAGTCCCCCACACCGTCGACCAGTTCGACGTCGATCAGACGGTTGATGAGCCGGTAGTACGCGCGGGCGGCCAGGGTGCGGGTGACGCGGTCGCCCTTGCGCGTACGGCGGGCGATGACCTGCTCGTACCCCTCCTCGTGGAGGGCGAGCATGCGCCGGACCAGCTCCGGCGGATGCTGGAGGTCCGCGTCCATGATGACGACGGCGTCGCCCTTCGCGTACTGGAGACCCGCCAGCATCGCGGCCTCCTTGCCGAAGTTGCGGCTGAAGGAGACGTATCGGGCGCGGGGGTCGGCCGCGGCGAGCTCGTCCAGTCGCTCCAGGGTCCCGTCCCGGCTTCCGTCGTCCACATAGACCAACTCGAATTCATGCCCGAATTCCCCTTCGAGCAGCGCGAGTTCATCGGTCACACGGTCGTGGAAGCGGTCGACGATCTCCTCTTCGTTGAAGCACGGGACCACTATCGAGATCAGCACCGAAGAACGACATCCCACTCGAATGTCACCGGTGGAGTTCCGTGGTGAATTACAAGCGGCCATCGAGTGAACTGAAGCGGTAACGCCCCTTATCTCGGGATCCACACTGACATATTCGATCACTATGCCGATCCTGGAATCCGTGCGTGGCCGGGCAGCCGCGTTCGCCGCTCTGATCACCGTGGCCACCGTCTGTGCGGGTGACGCGGTGGCGCGGAGCTTCCCCTTCGGCTCCGGGACCCGGAGCGTCAATGACCTGGGCAACCAGTTCGTGCCCTTCCACGCCAAGCTGTGGGACCTGCTGCACGGGCGCGGGGACGGCGGGCTGCTGCTCAACTGGCAGTCCGGATACGGCACGGCGTTCCTGCCCGACCTGGGGACGTATCTGACCAGTCCGTTCGCCCTGCTGGTGGGGCTCTTCCCACGGGACCGGATCGATCTCGCCGTCTACGTGATCACCGTGCTCAAGATGGCGGCGGCGGGCGCGGCGATGGCGTGGCTGCTGCTCGCCCTCGTGACGAAGCGGCCGGGGCGCGCCGCCACCCCATGGTGGCTGGCCGGGGTGCTCGGTGCGACGTACGCGCTCTGCGGCTGGTCCGTCATCGAGGCGTCGTACAACCCGATGTGGCTCGACGGGCTCATCGCCCTCCCCCTGCTCTGCCTGGTCGGCGAGTGGGTGCGGCAGGGCCGCCGGCCGGTGCTCGGCCCGCTCGTCGTCGCCCTCGCGTGGATCGCCAACTTCTACACCGCGTACATGGCCACCCTCGGCGCGGCGCTCGTGCTCTGCGTCCAACTCCTGCTCGCCGAAGGATCGGTGCGTGAGCGGCTGGGCGTGATGCTGCGCGGCACGTGCACCGTGCTGCTCGGGATCGGGCTCGCCGCGCCCGTGCTGCTGCCGGTGGTGATGGGGACGGGGCACGCGTACCCAGGCTGGACGACGGAGTTCCAACGGGCGGGCTGGAGCGAGATGTTCGCGCGGGCGCTGCCCGCGACGTACGACTTCTTCACACCCGCCGTCTTCCTCGGCGGCGGAGCCCTGCTGCTCGCCGTCGTACTGCCGTTCAACGGGGCCGTGCCCCGGCGCGAGCGACTGGCGTGGGCCGGACTGGCGGGCGGGGTCGCGCTGTCCATGCAGTGGGGGCCGACTCATCTGCTGTGGCACGCCTTCGCGACGCCCAACGGCAGCCCGTTCCGGCAGACGTTCGTGCTGTCCGGGCTGCTGGTGATCGCGGCGTGGAAGTGTCTGGCGTACGGCTGGCCCGGCCGCCGCCCGCTGCTCGCCGGCACCGGTGTGCTGGTCGTGGCCGGTGCCTTCGCCGCCACCGACGCGCTGACCGGCCGGCGCGCCCTCGCGCTCTTCGCGTGCGGGCTCGCGGCGGCCGTTGCCGCGCTGCTGGTGGTACGGCTGCGCACGACACGCCCTGGCCGCCGGTACGCCGCGCTGGCCGCGCTGCTGCTGGTGGGCGGGCTCGCGGGGCAGGCGGCGGCGACCATCGCGTACGCCGACCGGGCCCGGCTCGACCGGCTCGACCACTACCCGGCGTGGGGCGAGGCCCACCAGGAGCGCGCCGACGCGATAGCCGAGGTGGACGGGTGGCCGCGCTACCGCACCGACCCGGGGCGTACGCAGATCACCGCGAACGATCCGATGCTGCTCGGCGGGCAGGGCTCCTCCTACTACAGCAGTCACACGCCCGACGTGCTGACCCGTACGCTCGGGGCGCTCGGCGCCGGCTGGACGTCGAACGGGCGGGCGGTGCAGAGCCTCGACAGCCCTGTCGTGGACGCCGTGTTCGCGGTGGGCGCTCGCTTCCGTACGGAGGAGGGCTTCCCGGAGGGGGGCGCGTCGCCCAAGCTGAGCCGGGCCGAGGTGCCGCCGCTCGTGACCGTACGGCCTCCGGAGAGCACACCGCCGCGCTACGGGCCCTCGCCCTTCCGCAACCAGGAGACGCTGCTCGGCTCGCGCGTCTACTCCGCCCCTGTCGCCGGCTCCTGCCCGGCCGGCCGTGAGGTCTTCCTCTGGGCGCCCGACTACTTCGGCACCGCCAGGCTCGGCGACGCCCCGCCCGTCGAGCTGCGCGGCGACAAGCCCCGCTGGCGCGCGGCCGTGACCTCGCTCGGGGTCGCCGAACGCGCCGATGAACGCGTCACGTTCGACAGCGAGATGAGGGGCAAGCGGACGATCGCCTGTCTGGACCGGGCGCGTCTGGACGCCGCCGTGGACCGGATGAAGAAGACCGGCGCCGTCTCCGTGGAGGTCACGGATCACGGCGTACGGGCCCAACTGCCGCCCGGCAGCAGGGGAACGGCCGTCATCGCCGCGCCCCGGATCGCCGGCTGGAGCTGCGCCGGGAAGCCCGCCGGTTCGTCGCTGGGCCTGGTCGCCCTCCCGCTGGACCCGGACGGCACGACCACCTCGGTCGACTGCTCGTTCCGGCCGCCGGGGCTGCGCTCGGGCGCCGCGCTGGGAGCCGTGTCGCTGCTCGTACTGCTGGGCGTCGCCGTGCTCTCCGTACGGAGGCGGCGTCGCGAACCCCGGAGCCCCGGCTCGACCGGCCTACCTGCCCCGCGTGGTGCCCCGGAACTGCTGCCTGCGGTCGAGCCCGCGCCGTAGCTCGACGGGGAGCGGGTGGTAGGGGCCGTACACCCGCTCCGCGTCGTAGAGCAGATGCTGCAACTGCTGCTGCGCCCCCGAGTGGTCGCCGACCGCCAGCAGCAGATTGCCGATGCGGTGCCTGATGTCGAAGACGCGGGACTGGTCGGCGCCCGGCTGCGCGGCGTTTTCGTAGAAGGAGAGCAGGGAGCGGTACTTGTTGAGCGCCGCGTGCGCCTCACCGAGCTGTTCGAGGCACTGCGCGGCGTCGTAGCCGTACTGGAGCGTCTGCGGGTCGCCGGGGCCCGCCTCGGCCGCGCGGTCGTCAGCGAGGCGGCGCAGCTCGGGCAGGGCGCGGCGGTACTGGCCGTCGTCCATCAGCGTCGTCGCGTACTGCTTGCGCAGGATGCGTACGACGGGTGAGCGTTCGCCGTGCTCGGCAGCGGCGGCGGGCAGGATCCCGCCGAGGATGTCCACGGCCTGGGTGATGCTGCCCTCGCCGAGGAGACGCTTGGCCTCGTCGACGGCGGCGGCGACGTCCGGGCGCCGGCCGGGCACGTGCTCCGGCCTCGGCGGTACGGGGGCGGACGGCGGCGCGGTCGCGCGGTCGGGCCAGGGCGCGAGCGGGCGCAGGAAGGGGCGGGCCGGGCCGAGCGAGGCGCCGGGGCCCACGGTGCCGGGCGCGCCGATGACCCCGCGCGTCGGGAGCAGCGGGGCGAGCGCCTCGTACACCTCCTGCGCTCCGGAGGGGCGGTGCTGCGGGTCCTTGGCGAGCAGCCGCAGGACGAGCGCCTCCAGTGCCTCGGGGATGTCCGGGCGGATCCGGCGGACCGGCACGGGCGGCTCGTACAGATGCCGGTGCAGCACCCCGAGGGCGGTCGTGCCGGGGAACGGCACGGTGCCGCTGAGGAGTTCGTGCAGGACCACGCCGAGGGCGTAGAGGTCGGTGTACGGGCCGACGACGCCGCCCATCACCTGCTCGGGGGCCATGTAGGCGGGGCTGCCGATGACCGAACCGGTGTGGGTGAGGCGGGTGGTGTCGGTGTCGATGACAGAGGCCACGCCGAGGTCGAGCACGAGGACGGTGCCGTCGGGCTTGACCATCACGTTGCGCGGTTTGAGGTCGCGGTGCACGATCGGCACCGCGTGTACGGCGGCGAGCGCGGCGCACAGCTGGGCCGCGACCGAGGCGGCCCACTGCCACGGGTAGGGCGCGTGCTCGGTGAAGTGGGCGGCGAGGTCGGTGCCTTCGACGTACTGCATGACCAGATAGAGCTCGTCGCCGTCGCTGCCCGCGTCGTGGACGGTGACCAGGCCGGGGTGATCGACCTGGGCGGTGACGCGGCATTCGCGGACGAACCGCCGGCGCATGTCCTCGGCGGCGGTGTCGGCGGCCACCTTGTCGGGGCGCAGCAGTTTGACGGCGACGCGGCGGCCGAGGCGCTGGTCGTACGCCGTCCAGACCTGGCCCATGCCGCCCTGCCCGATGAGCGAGGCCATCTCGTAACGGTCCGCGACGACGCGGGCGTTCACCGTCTGTCGCCCTCGCCGCTGTCACGGCGCAGGAGGTCGCTCAGCTCGTCCAGTTCGGCGCGGACCTGGTCGATCCGGGGCGGCGGCGTGGAGGGGTTGGGCTGGGAGGGGGCGGGGGTGGCGGGTCCCGGCCGGGGGGCGGGCTGCGGGCCCGGCTGGGCATACGGCGGCTGCTGTTGCTGCGGCTGCTGCGGCTGCTGCGGGCCGGCCATGGGCCGGGTCGGACCGCCGTACCCGTAACCGGAGTTGGCGGCCGGCGGCTGGTACGGCGGCGCCATGTGCGGCGGGTAGTAACCGGCGTACGGCGCCCGGCGGCCCGCGTAGTGCCTGATGTCCACGAACAGGAAGTGGGTGACGGACGCGATACCGGTGAACAGCATGCCGAACACGCCGATGTTGCCCTCGGGGCTGCTGAAGTCGTCGGTGTTGTCCTGGGCGAGGAAGTAGACCCACACGGCGCAGAGGGCCACGTTCCCGACGACCAGCCACCAGTTCAGGGCGGAGCGGGTCACGATCGCCACCCGCAGCGTCGCCGCCCAGGCGAGGAAGCCGCAGGTCAACAGCGGCAATCCCACGAAGATCACTCGCAGGAAGGCAAGCATCCCCGGCGAGGGTGTGCCGCTCGGCGGGGGCTGCGCTATTCCGGGGCCGTGCATGCTGCTCCTGACAGGCCGGTGGGGACGTCGGCGAAAGCGTATCGAGGGTATACAGCGGCACCGCCGGCCGAGGCCCGCCGTGTGAATCCCCCTGCCCCCGCACCTGGGATCCGTCGCTCAGATCCGGTGGCGCACCCACACGTTGGGTTCGACGTAGACACCGTATCCGCGTGTGGCCTCGCAGTGCACGGGCATCAGCGCTCCGGGTACGACGACGGGTCCGTCGGTGTCGAACGGGAGCCCCGTCCACTCGCGCCACTGGGCGACCGATCCGCTGACGGTCATGGAGGCGGGCGCCACGGACTCGATGACGCCGCCCGCGCGCAAGTGGACACGGAGCCAGGGGTCGTACGGCAGCCCGTCCTCGTCCCGTACGCGGCGGGCGTACTCGTCCATGGCGGCGTGCGGCTCCAGGTGCTTGGCGCTGGGCCTTACGGGGGCGAGCAGTTCGGTGAAGCCGCGGCTCGCGGCGTTCTCACGCATCGCCGCCAGCATCCTGCCGGACAGGCCCCGGCCCTGCCGGTCGGTGGCGACGGTGATCTCGACGGCGCAGACGGTGTCGGCCTTCCTGCCGCGCCGCAGATCGGAGAAGGCCCACAGGAGCGCCTGGTCCCAGCCGGTGGGCGGCAGGGTCTCGCGTCCCTCCGCGTGGAGCTGGAGGGGAACGCTGAAGGCGCGTGCCACGACAGTCCCCTCCTCGTCCGTACCGACGAGCACGTACTCGGGCAACTCACCGACGATCCGTCCGATGTTCGCCCAGCCCACAGGGTCGTGAAGCATGAACTCGGGCCAGCTGTCGAGCATCCGCCACATCGGCCCGACGAGTCCGGGCCGTTCGGCGAGGGTGGTGACGGTGAGATCCATGCGGGCAGGTTAAGGGCACGCGGCCCGGCGCCCCACTGCTTTAGTACGGCCTCCGGGACGGGGAGGCCGTCAGCTCCTGGGCCGACCTCACTTCCCTCCCGCACCCCCAGGATCAGGCACGGAGGCGGTGAACTCGCCTGAACACCGTAGGGACATGGGGAGGGTGCGGGTCCGGTCGGAGACCGGGCCCGCACCCGCCCGCTT
The DNA here is from genome assembly GCF_042714995.1 of Streptomyces sp. NPDC058665. Lineage (NCBI taxonomy): Bacteria > Bacillati > Actinomycetota > Actinomycetes > Kitasatosporales > Streptomycetaceae > Streptomyces > Streptomyces sp. NPDC058665. The sequence continues at coordinate 99,575 of NZ_JBHXRX010000002.1, read as the reverse complement.
TCACGGGGCGATACGGATATCGCGACTGCTCGGGGCGTCGGTCAGAGCGCCGGGTAGGCGTTCCTCATGAGCTCCTGGAACTGGGCCGGGAACCAGTGGCCGGAGAGCGGCGCGTCCGGCAGGGCGCCGGACAGGTTGTTCCCGTTGCGGGGGTTACCGGTGTACGTCGGGTCGCACATCCGGTCGAAGCCCTTGCCCTCGTCGTTCGGGATCACCTTGCTGGCGCCGTCCGACTCACCCGGGGGCTTGACCCAGACGTACGCGTCGATACCGGCTGCCGGGGCCGCCTGGGGCCGTGCGCCGAGACCGGCGCCCTTCTGGTTGCACCAGTTGCCCAGGTGGATCCGGCGGTCGATGCGGCCGCCGTTGACGTACGTGTCCGAGGTGGTCCTCGGGCCCGCGGCGGTCGGCCTGGCCGAGCCGCCCCAGCCGTTGCGGGAGGTGTCGATCAGCATCCCGACGTTCGAGGAGAAACCTTCCTTCTGGGCCTCGGTGCGGAACGCCTGGGCGAACGACTGCTCGTCGACGTAGCGGTTCCAGTCGATCCACTTGGCCTTTTCGCGGATCGGACCGTCGTTGGCGGTGTCGCCTATCTTGAAGTACGGCTCCGTGGTGGCGCCGTAGTTCGCGGTGTTGGCGATGAAGCCGTGCACGTTGGCCAGTGTGCTGCCCTCGGCCTTCGCGGCTTCGGCGATCTGCTTCGCCGAGGCGTTGAAGTTGTCGTCCCAGCCGATCCAGCCGTGGTGACCCGCGTCGACGTAGTTGTACGCGTTCGGAACCGCGCCCAGCTTGGCCAGCGCGTAGCCGACACCCTTGACGTAGTTTCCGTTCGCCTTCATCACGTCGCAGTTCGGGACCGCGGTCGGGCGGGGCGAGACGTTGGTGACCAGGTTCGGCAGCGAGTCGATCTCGACGATGTTCACGATGCGCAGGTTGGCGTAGGCCGGCTTGGCCAGGATCGCGGCGATCGGGTCGATGTACTCGGTCTTGTACCTGGCGAGATCCGTCGGGCCGAGCTCGCCGTTCGAGGCGAGGGCGGAACAGTCACGGCCCGGCAGGTTGTAGATGACCAGTTGGATCGTCTGCGCGCCCTGGCTGACGGCCCTGGCGAGATGGGCGTCCAGGCCCATTCCGCCGGCCACACCGTTGATCGCGGCGATGCGGTCGAGCCACACGGCGGTCGGCTGGTTGGAGATCCTGCTGCCGCCCGGCTCGGCCGCGGCCTTCGCGGACCACTCCGGGTTCACGTAGACCTTGGCATCCGCGTACGGGTTGTCCACGCGGGCGGCGGCCTTCGCGGAGGCGGAGGCGGGGGTGGTGGTGAGCTCGGTGACCGCGCCGCCGGTGAGCAGCATCGCGCCGACGGTGAGAGCGACCAAGCCGCGGCGGACTCGCCGTTGGGGTAAGGCGGCTGAGGTGGTGAGGGGTGTCATGTGCGAACTACCTCCGGAGGAATTTGGATCTTCACCCCAAGGGGGAAGATGTGCTCTTAAGCCCGGTTCAGTTGCACGTTCTTAACGATGGGAGCGCTCCCATCGTTAGGTCTTGACCTAGCCCTGTCAATACTTGGAGCTGAATGGCGAATCAGCAGAACGTGCCATCGAGCCCGGATCGACGGATCAAGCCAAGGCTTCTTCAGACGCCGCGCGGGCATTTACTACTCAACTCGCGCGCGCTACGTTGCTTGTGGGAGCGCTCCCATCAGTACCCCCCACCGCACGCCAGACCCTCTGTCAGGTTGATCGCCGGGTCCGGGACTGCCCAGAACACGCAAGTAAACCCGCGTCACGGGAGTCTGCCCGTCTGCTCCGGCCTGCCCTCCTCCCGGTCGGCTCCAGGCACAGGGCGACGCCCACGACAGATCCCCGCCGATCGGTCAGTACTTGAAAGAGAACCTTCACGAAGGAGACCACCTCATGGCCATCAACTCGGTCCGTGCCCGGCGCACGCTGGCCCTAGCCGGGGTCGCGGGCGTTGCCGCCGCGGTGCTGTCCGTGCCGTCCCCGGCATCGGCGCACGGCGTCAGCATCATGCCCGGCTCGCGCACCAGCCTGTGCTACAAGGACCTGATCCAGAACAGCTCGACCCAGATGCCGTCCAACCCGGCCTGCGCCCAGGCGGTCCGGCAGAGCGGTACCACCCCGCTGTACAACTGGTTCGCCGTTCTGGACTCCAACGCCGGCGGCAGGGGCGCGGGTTACGTCCCGGACGGGAAGCTGTGCAGCGCGGGCGACCGGAGCCCGTACAACTTCTCCGCGTACAACGCGGTCCGCACCGACTGGCCGAAGACGCACCTGTCCTCGGGTGCGAACATCCAGCTCAAGTACAGCAACTGGGCCGCTCACCCGGGCAAGTTCGAGGTGTACCTCACCAAGAGCGGGTGGAGCCCGGCCAAGGCCCTCGCGTGGGGCGACCTGGACCACCTCCAGACGGTGACCAACCCTCCGCAGTCCGGTGGTGTGGGCACAGAGGGAGGCCACTACTACTGGAACCTCCAGTTACCGCAGCGGAGCGGTCAGCACATGCTCTTCATCCAGTGGATCCGCTCGGACAGCCAGGAGAACTTCTTCTCCTGCTCCGACGTCGTCTTCGACGGCGGCAGCGGTCAGGTCACCGGTCTGGCGGGCGGCGAGAAGTCGGCTGCCGAGGTCGAGGCGCTCGGGGCGGACTTCAAGAACACCGAGGCCGACCCGATCCACGCCGCCGGCCACGCGAACCACGCCAACCACGCCAAGGCCGCTGAGAAGGTGGCGGCCTCCACCGAAGAGTCTGCCGTCGCCGTGCCCGCGGCGGTGGCGGGCCTGGGCGCGGTCGTCTTCGCCAGTGGCGCGATGGTCTTCAACCGGAGCCGCCGGGCCAAGCAGCACGGCTGACGCCACACGAGGACCCCGGCGGCACCGCCGGGGTCCTCTCACCGTTCACGTCGGATTTCACCGCACTGCCGCAGCATCATCTCTTTGTCCGGGGCCGTCACCGGCATCTCGTACTTGAGGGCCACCTGCGCGAAGCGCACCACGTACGCGCAGCGGATGCCTCTGTTCGGGGGGAGCCAGGAGGCGGGGCCCGAGTCGCCCTTGCCGCTGTTCGTGGGGCCGTCGACCGGCAGCAGGTTCAGGGGATCGTTCGCCAGTCGCTCGCGCTTGGACTCGTTCCAGCGGGCCGCGCCCAGTTGCCAGCTGTAGGAGAGCGGCACCAGGTGGTCTATCTGGACCGCCGTCGCCCGCTGCTTCTTCCAGGCGATGTCCTTGCCGGTGTACGGGTCGTGCAGCGTCATCGAGACGATCACGCAGTCGGAGCCGGACCGGAACTCGATCTCCTGCCCGTCGCGTTTCAGGAGGTCGTTACGGGTGTCGCAGCCGTTTCTCGCGAGCGGTACCCCGTCGGCCGTGTCCATCCACGCGTAGCCGAACTCGTCCCGGTCGTAACCGGTCCTGGGGCCGCGCCCCTTCACCGCCAGCCCGTCGATCAGCTTCCGGGCCGCCGCCAGGTCCGCGTCCCCGGTCAGGGGCGCGAGACCCGGCGCGGTGCCGTCGGTGTTCTTGAGCGGGCTCGTCGCCCGCCCGTCCGGGGTGCTGTCGTCGACATCGGCGGAGTCGAGGGCGTCGCACCCCGCGAGGAGCGAGGCGGCGAGGGCGGCGACGAGGAGCGCCGGCGTGCGTTTTCTGGAGGTGGTCACGACCCCAGGATCGTCGCCAGGAACTCCCCCGTCCACGACAGCAGTTCGCGTCCGACCACCGGCTTGCCGCCGATCTTGCCCGCCGTGGGGCGAGGCACCAGGATCTGATGGGCCGTCGGCTTGATCACCGTACGGGGATGGAGGCGCTTGAGCCGCAGCTCCTGCGACTCCCTCAACTCCACCGGTGCGAAGCGGATGTTGGACCCCTGGAGGACGATCTCACCGACCCCGCACGCCCGCGCCAGCATCCGCAGACCCGCCACCAGCAGGAGGTTCTCGACCGGTTCGGGGAGCTTGCCGTAACGGTCCGTCAGCTCCTCCCGTACGGCGGCGATGTCGGCCTCCGAGTTGGCCGAGGCGATGGCCCGGTACGCCTGGAGGCGCAGCCGCTCGCCGGGCGCGTAGTCGTGCGGGACGTGCGCGTCGACCGGCAGCTCGATCTTGACCTCCAGCGGCGGCTCCTCCTGCACCGTGCCGTCGACCGCCGCGCGGTAGTCCGCGACGGCCTCGCCCACCATGCGTACGTACAGGTCGAATCCGACGCCCGCGATGTGCCCGGACTGCTCCCCGCCGAGCAGATTGCCCGCGCCGCGGATCTCCAGGTCCTTCATCGCGACATACATGCCGGCGCCCATCTCGGTGTGCTGGGCGATCGTCGCGAGGCGTTCGTGCGCGGTCTCGGTCAGCGGCTTCTCCGGCGGGTAGAGGAAGTACGCGTAGCCGCGCTCCCTGCCGCGTCCCACCCGGCCGCGCAGCTGGTGCAGTTGGGAGAGGCCGAAGTTGTCACCGCGCTCCACCACCAGGGTGTTGGCGTTGGCGATGTCGATGCCGGACTCCACGATCGTGGTGGAGACGAGGACGTCGAACTTCTTCTCCCAGAAGTCCACCACGACCTGTTCCAGGGCCTGTTCGGACATCTGGCCGTGCGCGGTCGCGATCCGCGCCTCGGGGACGATCTGGCGCAGCCGGGCCGTGGCGCGGTCGATGGACTCGACGCGGTTGTGGATGTAGAAGACCTGGCCCTCGCGCAGCAGTTCACGCCGGATGGCCGCGCCGATCTGCTTCTCCTCGTACGGGCCGACGAAGGTCAGCACCGGGTGCCGCTCCTCCGGCGGAGTGGTGATGGTCGACATCTCGCGGATGCCGGTCACCGCCATCTCCAGCGTGCGCGGGATCGGCGTCGCGGACATGGTCAGCACGTCGACGTTGGCGCGGAGCTTCTTCAGCTGCTCCTTGTGCTCGACGCCGAAGCGCTGCTCCTCGTCCACGATGACCAGACCGAGATCCTTGAACTTCGTCTCGGAGGAGAAGAGGCGGTGCGTACCGATGACGATGTCGACCGACCCCTCCCGCAGCCCTTCGAGGGTCGCCTTCGCCTCGGTGTCGCTCTGGAAACGGGACAGGGCCTTCACGACCACGGGGAACTGCCCGTACCGCTCGGAGAAGGTGCCGAAGTGCTGCTGCACGAGCAGCGTCGTGGGGACGAGGACGGCGACCTGCTTGCCGTCCTGGACGGCCTTGAACGCGGCGCGTACGGCGATCTCCGTCTTGCCGTAGCCGACGTCGCCGCAGATCAGCCGGTCCATCGGGACCGTCTTCTCCATGTCCTCCTTGACCTCGGCGATGGTGGAGAGCTGGTCGGGAGTTTCCACGTACGGGAACGCGTCCTCCAGCTCCCGCTGCCAGGGTGTGTCCGAGCCGAAGGCGTGGCCGGGCGCCGCCATGCGCGCCGAGTAGAGCCTGATCAGGTCGGCGGCGATCTCCTTGACCGCCTTCTTGGCGCGCTGCTTGGTCTTCGTCCAGTCGGCGCCGCCGAGGCGGTGCAGGGTGGGGGCCTCGCCGCCGACGTACTTGGTGACCTGTTCGAGCTGGTCGGTGGGGATGTAGAGACGGTCGCCGGGCTGACCGCGCTTGGCGGGGGCGTACTCGACGAGCAGATACTCGCGGGTCGCGCCCTGCACGGTGCGCTGCACCATCTCCACGTACCGGCCGACGCCGTGCTGCTCGTGGACGATGTAGTCGCCCGCCTCCAGGGTGAGCGGGTCGATCGTCTTGCGGCGCTTGGTCGGCATCCGTACGCCGTCCTTGCCCGCCGCCTTCTGGCCGGACAGATCGGTCTCGGTGAGGACGGCGAGCCTGAGCGCCGGGTCCACGAAGCCGTAGTCGATCGAGCCGCACGCCACGTGCACGAGGGCTGGGGAGATCTCGGCGAGACCCTGGCCGCCGCGTGCCTCGGGGGTGTCGAGCCGGGCGGGGATGCCCTCGCCGCCCAGCACCTCGACGGTACGGGCGGCGGTGCCGTGGCCCTCGGTGACGTACACGGTGCGCCAGCCGTCGGCGAGCCAGCCCTTGGTGTCGGCGAGGGCGCGGGCGGTGTCGCCCCGGTACGTCTCCGGGGCGCGCATGCCCAGCTTGAGGGTGTCGTCGGACAGTTCCTCGTCGGCGGCGAAGGGCGCCACCGACCACCACATCATCCCCAGCTCACGGGCCCGGTCCCGGACGTCCGCGATGCCCCAGAGCGAGGCCGCGCCGACGTCGATGGGCGCCTCGCCGCCGCCCGCTCCGGCCGCCCAGGACGCCTGGAGGAACTCCTGGCTGGTGGCGACGAGGTCGGCGGCCCGGGTGCGGACGCGCTCGGGGTCGCAGACCAGGGCCATCGAGCCGGCGGGCAGGACGTCGAGCAGCAGCTCCATGTCGTCGACGAGGACCGGTGCCAGGGCCTCCATGCCCTCGACCGCGATGCCCTCCGAGATCTTGCCGAGCATGCCGGCCAGCTCGGGGTGCACCTCGGCGAGGGCGGCGGCCCGCTCCCGTACCCGCGGTGTGAGCAGCAGCTCACGGCAGGGCGGCGCCCACAGTCCGTGTTCGGCGACTTCGAGCGACCGCTGGTCGGCGACCTTGAAGTAGCGGATCTCCTCGATGTCGTCGCCCCAGAACTCCACCCGCAGGGGGTGCTCCTCGGTGGGCGGGAAGACGTCCAGGATGCCGCCTCGTACGGCGAACTCGCCGCGCTTCTCGACCAGTTCGACGCGGGCGTACGCGGCGGCCGCGAGCGCCTGCGTCACCTCGTTCAGATCGGCGGTGCCGCCGCTGCTCAGCGAGACGGGCTCCAGGTCGCCGAGGCCCTTGACCTGCGGCTGGAGCACAGAGCGGATGGGCGCGACAACGACGCTGACCGGTCCGGCGCCGGGATCGTCGGCGCGGGGGTGCGCGAGTCGGCGCAGCACGGCGAGCCGGCGGCCGACGGTGTCGCTGCGGGGCGACAGGCGCTCGTGCGGCAGGGTCTCCCAGGACGGGAACTCCGCGACGGAGTCGGCGGGCAGCAGCGACCGCAGCGCGGCGGCGAGATCCTCGGCCTCCCGCCCGGTCGCGGTGACGGCGAGCACGGGCCGGCCAGCGTCGCGCGCGAGCGCGGCGACGGCGAAGGGCCGGGCCGCGGGCGGCCCGACCAGGTCGACGTGCGAGCGATGTCCGTCGGCGGCGGCGCCGACCGCTTCGGCGAGCGCCGGGTCTCGTACAACGGCGTCGAGCAGACCGTGCAGGCTCATGAAGGGGTTTCCGTCCGGATCCAGGGGTGAGGCGGGGGCTTACGAACCGACGCGAGGCGCGTCACCGCAACGCGAAGGGCCCGACACGTCTCACGGGCCGGGGGGCTCCCAGCGTACGACCCCGGACGGACAGCCGCCGCGCGGGAGGGTGCGGAGCCCGGCTGCCGGGCACGGAGAAAGCCACGGCGTCACTCTGCGCGATCGGCGCTCGCGGGCCTCGTGACATGGCTGCGCCCGCCGACCCGGGAAGGCGCGGCGGGCGCCGTGCGCGGGGAGTGGTCAGGACGCGCCACGGTGATATTCCAGTCATCGGAAGCCCACCCTCCGCCGACTCAGGCGGGTTACCGCCGTTTACTCCATGTACTACGCGGATTCCATCGGGGAGACTGCCGAAGACCGGACACGGGGGGGAGGTCCGCGTGCGCCCGCGAGCCATTTCGCAATCCGGCGCGCCGGGCGGGCGGCGGCGGGTGTTTACGTCATGCCTGGTTCACCCACATCTGGCGCGCAGTTCCCCGGAAGATCAGTTACAGAGTCATGGGTTTGCCTTTACTCTCTCCTCGGCGTGCACCGATCGACCAGCGGAGGCCAAGTCTTGGGCGACAACGAGATGTCCGTCTTCGGTGTCACTCCGACCGAGGAAGAGATCTACCGCCATTTTCTCCGTAACCCGGACACCTCGGCGGACGACATCCATCTGCTGGTGCACACCGAACAGGACGACGCCCGAGCAAGCCTCGACCGGCTGCGGGAGCTGGGGCTGCTCCACCCCGACAGCGACCACCACCGGGTCTCGCCCGCCGACCCCGGCGTGGCGCTCGCGCGGCTGACCGACGCCCGACTCAACGCGCTCCACGAGGAGTTGCGCCTGGTGATGCAGGCGCGCGACCTCGTGGACGGTCTCCGTGCCGAGCAGGGGTCACGGCTGCCCCCGGTGCAGGGCATCGAGCAGTTGGAGGGCCTGACCGAGATCCGGAACCGGATCGACGATCTCGCCTTCTTCGCGCGCGACGAGATCCTGTCCGTGGAGCCGTACACGAAGCTCTCGCCGGAGAACATCGAACGGTCCCGCCCGCTGGACCTGCGATGTCTTCGGCGCGGGGTGCGCATCCGCAATGTCGTGCACACCGCCGCGCTGGACGACCTGCCCACCCATGAGTACCTGCGCGAACTGGTCAAACGCGGGGCGCACATCAGGGTGGCGGAGAACATCACCGAGCGGATCCTGGTGTACGACGGCCGTACGGCCCTGGTCCCGGTCGATCCGCAGAACACCGCGCGCGGGGCGCTGCTGGCCCACAAGAGCGGGCTCGTCGCCAACATCATCGCCCTGTTCGAGAAGATCTGGGCGCAGGCGGACGATCTGCTGGCCGTGAAGGAGGAGACCGCCGACGCGGTGGGCGGGCTCAGTGAGATCGAGCAGCAGGTGCTGATCTCGATGTGCACGGTGGGCAAGGACGAGGCGGGCGCCCGGGACTTGGGGATCTCGGTCCGTACGTACCGAAGACACGTGGCGGACCTGCTCCAGGCCCTCGGTGCCGCGAGCCGCGCACAGGGCGCGCTGCTGGCCCGCGAACGGGGCTGGATCTGACGGGGAGTTGACCAGGCGGTGAGTCGACCGGGCGGGGGCCGTACCCGGAACTGACGGGCCGTCAGGACCGGTCAGCGCTGTTCCGCCCAGCCCCACAGCGCCGTGTCCGCCAGGACCTCCCGGACCCTGCGGCGGATGTCGGTGTCGCTCGTCCCGCGCTCCCGCTCGATCCACAGCCGCACCCGGTCGCCCGCGACCTCGGGGACGCATCTCCAGTGCGCGGGCAGCAGACCGACCAGACGGATCGCCGTCGTCTCGGCGGACGGGGCCGTACTGTCCTCGCGGACCGTCACCACCTCCACGTACCGGGGGACGTCCTCGATGTCCGTGAACCCGTGCCACTGGGCCGTCATCGTCAACGCGTCTCCTTGAACAGCTGCCTGGCGGCGGTCGCCATGGCCGCGATACCGGCCGGCAGGGCGGTCCGTACGTCGGGGGCGAACTCCGCCGAGTGGTTGGGCGGTACCGGCCGGCCGCCCGTGCGTGCGGCGCGCCACTGGCTCGGGGACGCCGTACCGACCATCCAGTATGCCGTCCGTACGCCGTCGACCGCGAAGCGGGGGAAGTCCTCGGTGGCCATCGAGCCCGGCCAGTCGGCCACCCGGTGCGGGCCGAACTCCCTCTCGTGGGCCGCCCGTACGCTCGCGGTGACCGCCGGATCGGCCAGCAGGGCCGATGAGCGGGAGACGAGCGTGATGTCGGGGTCCCTGGGGCAGCCGGAGGCCGCGGACTCGGCCCGTACGATCCGTATCCCCGCCGCCAGGGCCCGCTCCAGGGCCTGGTCGGTGGCCGCGCGGACGGTGATGCTCAGCTCCGCGTCGTCAGGGACGACGTTGCCGCGGCTGCCCGCGCGCAGGGAGCCGACGGTCAGGACGACCTGGTCGGACGGCGCCGTCTCGCGGGAGACGACCGTCTGGAGGCGCATGACGGTCGCGGCGGCGGTCACGACGGGATCGACGGTCAGCTGCGGGGTGCCCGCGTGGCCGCCGTAGCCGTGCACGACGACCTCCAGCGCGGCGCTCGCCGCCATCATCGGGCCCCGGCCGTGCGCGAGGATCCCGGCCGGCAAGGGCGCCGCGTGCTGGGCGATGACCACGTCGGGGACGCCGAACCGCTCGTAGAGACCGTCGGCGAGCATCGCCTCCGCCCCTTCGAGGGTCTCCTCGGCGGGCTGGCCGACGACCAGGAGGGTGCCGCTCCAGGTCTCCGGCTCCCGGGCGACCAGGGCCAACGCGCCCGCCGCCGAGGCGAGATGGAGGTCGTGGCCGCAGGCGTGCATGGCGCCGGGGACGGTGCTCGCGTACGCCAGGCCGGTGCGTTCCCCGACAGGCAGGGCGTCCAGCTCGGCGCGGAGCATGAGGGTGGGGCCCACGCCGTTGCGCAGGACACCGACGACGCCGTGGCCACCGACGCCCCGGGTGACAGCGGCGCCGTCACCGGCGAGCCGGGCGGCGAAGCGCTCGGCGGTCTCCGACTCGGCGCCGGACAGCTCGGGGTGGGCGTGGAGTTCGAGATACAGCCCGAGCGCGCCGCGCAGGATGTCGCGCGGTACGTCGGCGGGGTGTGCGGGTGCCGGGGGCGTGGACTCGTCCAGGGCGTCGGTCATACGCCGTTCACCTCCTCGCTTGAGCTTTTCTTGAGGTCCGAGCGTGCGGCAGGCCATGCGCAGCGGAACGCACATTCCACTGACACCAGGTGTCAGCGGTGTGACAGCGAAAGCCGGGCCGAACTGACAGCGGGCGCCGGTGGAATGAGGACATCGCAAGGGAGCGCCGCCGGAGAAGCCGGTGAAGCCCCGGTGACCGAAGGAGAACCCCATGGCCCCGAAGACCGGTCTCGCCACCCTCGCCGACGAGATCCTGGAGCTGGAGTCGGAGACCTTCGAGATCTCGGACTACTCGGACGCGGTCGAGGTCGTCCTCGCCGGCTCCACGTCGTCCTCCTCGACGTCGACCTGCTCCAGCACCACCAGCACCACCTCCTGCTCCGCCTGATCCGGCTTCGCAGCGAGCGACCGGCCCCTCCTCCCGTACCGGGCGAGGGGCCGGTCGTCGTGTTGTCCGTGGAGCTACGGGAACGGATGCGGGACCGCCTTGATCGCCGACTCCGGCAGATCGTCCACGCGCCGCCCGGCCGCCCGCAGCGCGGTCCGCAGTCTCGGCATCAGCAGGGCGCGCTGCCGGGTCCAGCCGAAGTCCAGCGGCAGCAGACCGGGCACGGTCGTGCTCACCGTGTGCAGCCCCATCCGCCGCTGCTCCGGCGTCGTCTGGTCGACGGCGATCACGTCGTACCCGGCGCCCGCCAACTCGTCGCGCAGCAGCCGCAGATCGTCCAGCAGATCGCCGGTGCGCGGGCGGACCGGGGCCCAGTCGGCGTACGTCTCCGCCAGCGGGCGCACGGCCGTCGGCTCCAGGTACTCGCGCGCGTGGTGCGTCATCTCCGGCAGGCCGTACAGCTGCGCGTGGTCCTTGAGGTGCAGGACCTTGCGGTGATCGCGGGCCATCTCGCGCAGCTCGCCCTCGCGTTCGGCGACCTGGTAGGGCAAGTGGGGGATGTAGGTGAGGACTTCGGAGAGGGCCGCGTCGACGGTGCCCTCCGGGTCGAAGCCGGCGGCGGCGCTGAAGGAGAGTGTGCCGAGACCGCCGTCGCGCCGGACCGCGAGGGCGGTGACGACGGGTACGGCGAGGTCCATCCGGGTGTCGAAGGCATGCACGTCGTAGCCGTGCAGCGCGGCCCGGTCGAGCATGGTGCGGATCGCGCCGCCCCGGCACGAGCCGAGGTCGATCTCGGTGAGCCGGGCTCGGCCGTACCAGGCGAGCAGGAACGCGTCGCGTTCGATCAGCTCCAGCAGCCCGAAGAGGATCGCCTCCTCCAGACTGCCGCCGGTGGCACAGCCGTTGGAGCACTCGAAGACGAAGTTGTCGGCGTCGACGCCCGCGCTGTAGTGCGCCAGCCGCGCCGGGACCAGGATCGGGCGCTCGTCGCGCAGCGAGTGGCCCCACACCCACGGGATCGGCCGGTCCGGGTCGAACCGGCTGACCAGATGGTCCTTCTCGTACGTCGCGTCCGCGTAGAAGCCGCAGTCCGCCGGGTTCAGCGCGTCGTGGGCGAGGTTGTTGTACGAGTCGACGACCGGGCTCGTGCCACGGCGCCGGTGGGTGCCCGCGTACCGCTCAAGTCCCTCCAGGAAGGCCAGTCTCCGGCTGGTGGAGTAGCTGTTGGCCTGCCCGCTCCAGGTGACGTCGTTGAGGCCCGCGTAACCGCGGACGAAGTGGGTCCCGGCGACGGGTGCCGTCGTCGTCGAGGCGGGGTTGATCCAGGTGTCCGAACCGAGCGCCCCGCAGACGGGGTTGGCGAGCGCGGCGGTCGGCAGCGGGTACGCGCCGAGCGGGCGCAGCCGGTAGCCGGCGGGGTCCGGCTTGGGCCGGGCCGTCAGACGCATGCGCGCGTCGCTCGCGGTGTCGGGGCGCTCGGGGACGCAGGAGGGGCAGAGCGGTTCGGGCAGCAGCGGGAACGTCGCGGTGGCGAGGGTGCCGAGGTCGACGCGGGTGACCTGGGGCAGCTCGCGGTCGGCGGCGGTGGTGGCGGGCGGGGTGAACTCCCCCGTACGGACGGCGAGATACGCCGCCCAGACCGCGTCGACCGCGTAGTCCGTGAGCAGCGGCCAGTCGGCGGCGCCGTGCGGTTCGTGGCCCAGCTCCAGTGCCTCCCGCTCGGAGCGGCTGCGCAGCCGCTGCCAGCGCATGGCGAGGCACTGGCCGCAGGCGGGCCCGGTGCCGGGTCGGATGTCGCCGCCCCAGGGTCCGACGAGGGCGGCGCGGGAGGTGAGCTGCACGTTGGCCGCCGGACGCAGGGCGGCGTACGGGTCGGGGTGCCCGAAGCCGAGGACGTCGGCGCCTCCGAGGGGCACCACGAGCGGCGCGGGCAGCTCCGCGGTGCGCGGGCCGGCCGCCTCGTACCGTACGGTCAGGGCCTGTTGGAGGCGGGCACGGCCGCGCTCCAGGGGGGAGCCGTCGGCAACCCCCGGCGCACCTGTGGCGGTCGCTGTCGTCATGACTGATCGCTCCAGCGGAAGGTCTTGAGCGCTATCGCGCCGAAGACGACGGCGAAGGCGGTGACGCCGCCGCAGGCCACCAGGATGTCTCCCCCGCCGCCGTCACCGGTGATCGCGGCGGAGATACCGTCGTTGAAGTAGCGCAGCGGCAGCACCAGGGACACGTTCTGCATCCAGCCCGGCATGGCGTCGAGCGGGAAGAACGAGCCGGACAGGAACGCCATCGGCACCATCAGGCAGTTGGCGACGGCGGCGACCGCCTCCGGAGTCCTCGCGAACGAGCCGACGATCACGCCGACCGCGAGGAACGCGGTGATGCCGAGGAACAGCACCGGCAGCGCCAGCGGCCAGCTCCCGGCCGGTTCGAGGCCGAAGAACGGCAGCATCGCGACGAGGACGAACATCGCGGCCTGCACGGTGCCGATGGCCAGCGCCAGCACATAGCGCGAGCCGAGGATCGTGGGCAGCGGCGTCGGCGTCATCCGGATCAGCCGCAGGATGTCGTCGCGGCGCCACTGCATGATGACGAACCCGACGCCGAAGACGGCGGCGTTGGCGACACCCCACGACAGCACGCCGGGCGCGATGTAGTTGATGTACGGGCGCCCGCTCTCCTCGACGGTCATGCCGTGGAAGATCAGGCCGAAGACGACGAGGAAGAGGAGAGGGAAGGCGAAGGTGAAGAACAGCGTGGTCTTGTCGCGCGTGTACGCCTTGTAACCCGCCTGGCTCAGCGCGGAGTAGGCGCTCATGGCGCGTGTGCGTGCCGTCGGTGTCGTGGGCTGGGTGCCCGATGCGCTCGTGGTGCTCATGGTCGTCGCTCCGTCTCTCGGTTCTCGGCTCGCGCGTCGGACATGCCCTAGGCCTGCGGGCTGCCGGTCAGTTCGAGGTACACGTCCTCCAGGCTGGCCGTGCGCGTCTGGACGCCGTGCAGTCCGGCGAGCGCGTCGACCGCGGAGAGCACCGGGCCCGAGTCCTCGGTCTCCAGCACGATCTGGTCGCCGTCCTCGGTGGCCCGCAGCACTCCGGGGATGGCCCGCGCGTCGGTGAGCGACAGCCGGTCGGCGGGGACGAGCAGACGGGTGACCGAGCTGCTGGCGGCGACGAGCTTGCCCGGTGTGTCCAGCGCCACGATCCGGCCGTCGATGACGATCGCGACGCGGTCGCAGAGCGCCTCGGCCTCGTCCAGGTGGTGCGTGGTGTAGACGATGGTCCGGCCGGCGCCCTTGAGCGCGCGCAGCACCTGCCACAGCGCGCGGCGGGCCTGCGGGTCGAGTGCGGCCGTCGGCTCGTCGAGGAAGATCAGTTCGGGGTCGTGGACGAGCGCGGACGCGATGGCCAGGCGCTGGCGCTGGCCGCCGGAGAGGTCGTCGACGCGCACGTCGCGCTGGTCGGTGAGGCCGACGGCGGCCAGGGAGCGCCCGGCCGCCTCCCGGTCGGCCCGGTAGAGCGCGGCGACCGTCTCCAGGTGCTCGCGCGCCGTGAGCCGTACGAAGAAGGCGGACGACTGGGTCTGTACGCCGAGCCGTGGCAGCAGCTCCGGGTCGCGCGGCCAGGGGTGCCGGCCGAGGACGGTGACCGTGCCCGAGTCGGGGCGGCGCAACCCTTCCATGATCTCGACCAGGGTCGTCTTGCCCGCGCCGTTGGGCCCGAGCAGACCGAAGAACTCGCCGCGCGGCACGGTCAGCGAGATGCCGTCGACCGCGCGCTTCTCCCCGTACCGCTTGTGGATCGTGTCGAGGACGACGGCGGGGCCGTCGGTGCCGGTGGGTGTGGGGGTCATGCGGGTCTCCTTGGAAGCGGGACGGTGTGCGGGGCTACGCGGCGAAGAGATGGACGATCAGGGCGGCGACCGCCGCGAGGATCACGGCGAGTACGAGCGACGAGCCGACGGTGTAGGCGAGATAGGCGGTACGGGCCCGGCGCGGGTACGCCTTCGCCGCCGGATCGCGCCGCACGGCCAGCCGTACGTACTCCTTGCTGGACGCGGCGAGTCCGGTCGCGCCGCACAGCTGCGCGGCGATCTTGTAGCCGTCGAGCGGCGGGAACGGTACGAGCATGGCCAGCGCCTGCACACCGCCGAGGAGCAGCAGCCCGGCCAGCGCCTCGCCGGTCGCGTCGTCCACCGGCGCGAACAGCCACACCGCGCAGAACGGCAGCAGGACGGCCAGATTCATCACCGCGCCCGCGACGGCTGTCGCGATCCGGTGCCAACGGGTCCGCAGATACTGGTAGTTGTCGACCGTGCAGTACATGATCACGACGGGCAGGCGCCAGCGCAGTCCGATCTCGGCGACCTGCCCGCCGTAGCGTCTCGCCACCACCCCGTGGGCCAGTTCGTGCAGCGCCGTGCTGAACCAGAGCAGCGCGGCGGCGCCGGCGAGCAGGACCGGGTTGGTGAAGAGCGCCACCGCCCCGTCGACGAGTTCACCGAGCCGCGCGACGGCGACCGCTTCCATGGCGGTGATCAGGAGCAGCAGCGGGACCATGAAGGGCGCGGCGAGCAGGAAGCCGACGGCGCGGTGGAGCCGTTCGGCCGTCGCGTCGGCGTCGGCGACGAGGGGGAGCGTGCCGCGCAGCAGGGTGCGCGGGGGCTTCGGCGGTTCCTCGGCGGTGTCGGCGGTCTCGGTCCGCGCGCTCTCGGGGCCGCCGGCCAGCAGTCCCCGGGCGCCCAGGATGCCCAGCAACTGCTGCCAGTTGGCGTCGCCGAGGCGCTTGCCGTACTCCGCCGCGTACTCGGCGCCCAGCTCGTCCAGACCTCGCGTGCCGTCCATGCGCGCGATCAGGAAGTGTTCCTTGACCCCGACCTCGTACGACTTGCCGCTCCGGGGGTTCTTCACCAGATGCACGGTCCGCGCGCCGAGCAGGAACGCGTCGCTGACCAGCACGCCGGGGCGCAGGGACGGCCGGTAGCGGTCCGTCGGACGACCGTCCTTCGCACGGCGGTCGGTGGGCGCGGTCACGGGGCGGCCACCGCCTCCCGCAGTGTCCGGCCCAGCACGTGCGAGAGATAGGCCTCGTCGCGGATGGTGACATGCAGCCGGTTGTTCGTCATATGCATGTACGGGGAGAGCAGCAGCGGCAGCGCGACCGCCGGGTCACTCACGCACTCGTCCCGCTCCCCGTCCCAGGACCGGAAGACCAGCTCGCCGGCCAGCGCCAACTCCCGGGCGCGCCGGTTCAGTTCGGCGCAGTGCTCGGCCCAGCCCGCGAGGAAGGCGGGCAGCCTGCCGGGCTCACCCACGCCGACGGCCGACCTGATGCGGGCGAACCGGTCGGTGAGGCCGGGGGCCATCGCCGCGTAGTTCTTGTCGTACTCGACGGTGCCGATGAAGCCGGTGCCGGGGAACGCGGTGTGCCAGAACTCGTAGTAGCTCTCCAGGTATTCGGTCAGCTCCCGGTCGTCGGGCAGGAAGGTGCCCGCCATCACCATCATCAGCTGCGCGGACGTGCCGAGCAGCACGGTCCGCAGGTGCAGGTTCTTCGTCCGCAGGGCCTCGATGACGAGATCGCTGGAGTGCCTGAAGTGCCACTCGGCGAGCTCGATCCCGGCGGGGCCGCCGTACTTGCCGTACTCCGGCTCGTACGGCTCGGCGCTGCGCGAGTTGTTGGGGCGCAGCTTCATCCGGCCCTGGTCGTCCATGTAGTGGCCGCGCTCGCTGCCGGGGAACTCGATCTCGAAGAGCGTGTTGTAGAAGTCGTTGAGGAAGCCGGAGTCGACCTCGTACAGCGCGGGCCGCTCGGTCAGGAAGGCGTCGACGGCCTGCTCGGTGCGGGTGCGCACGGTGGCGGCGACGGCCGCGGAGACGGGCTTGATCCGCAGCCGTACGTGCGGGCCTTCGAGCCAGTAGTTCATGAAGAAGTAGGTGTCGATCAGGCCTTCGGCCTCCAGCTCGGCGACGAGCGGGCGCACGCACTGGAGCAGGAAGGGCCGGGGGTTGGCGGCGTAGAAGACGTGCGTGGCCTGCCAGTCGCCGGGGGCGGGTGCGGTGCCGGGGGCGGGGGCGGGTGCGGCGCCGGGGGCGGGTGCGGTGCCGGTCATGAGGCATCCCTCCGTGCGGATACGAGTTCTCTGCGAATGGGAGGCGCGCCGGCCAGCGTTTCCACGGCCAGTTCGGCGACATGACGGCCCCGGCCGGAGACTGCGTGCAGGCCGTCCTCGTCCGGCAGCATCTCGCGGAAGACGACGCGCGCCTCGGCCGTCTTGAGCAGTGCCTCGAACGCGGCGAGCGAGAGGGCGCTGTCGAAGTCCAGATACTGCGGCTTCGCGCCCGTCGCGCCGCGCGCCCCGCTGTCCGAGACGGTCACGAAGACCCGGTCGGGCAGCCCGGTCGCCCGGCGGAAGCGGTGCCAGCCGAGGAACCACTCGTCGTCGGAGACCCCCGGCGCGTGCGCGTGCAGCGGAAGCTCCGCGGCGGGCGCGCTCCAACTGCGCCTGCTCAGGACGACGCTGCCGTGCCGCACGCGCGGCCTGTGGCTGACACCGCCCACGGGCTCGCCCTCCGGGACCCCGCCCCACACGTTCAGCGGGGCCATCGAGGTCGGCGAGAGGAGCAGCAGGGTGCGGGGCAGTTCGGGCAGGGCGAGCGGGACGAGGTAGCCGAGGTAGACGGGGACGACCTCGCGGCCGAGCCGGGTCGAGCGCAGCACCAGCCGGTCGGCGGTCTCGTCGTGCTCGATGAACAGGTCGTCCAGGTCGATGCGGTACTCATCCGGCAGCGTGCCGCTCTCGCCGGGGCAGACGATCTCGTACTCGGTCAGCCGCCCGTGCAGATTGAGATTGCTGGTGACCGGACCGCCGGTGACCTCGGCGAACACCGCTCCCCGCGGCTGCACTTGGGCCGCGTCGGCCAGCAGGGCGGTGTCGAGCCCGTCGAAACACTGGGTGAAGCGGCTGAACGGGAAGGACAGACCGCCGTAGGAGCGGTTGAGAACGACCAGCGGGTCGTGCGGGCGGTCGGCGAGCTGGATGTGGTGGCTCATGGGGGCGAACTTCGGTGCGGCCGGGGCGAGTTCGGCGGTCACATCGGCGAGGAAGCCGGTGTCGAGGTCGATCTCGTCGCTGTCGCCCTCCGAGGCCCAGAGGGCGCGCATCCTCTCGGTGAACAGCTGCCGCGCGGTGTCGATGGCCTTGAGCTGCGGCAGCCCGAGCCAGTTCACCTCGGGCACGTACCGCCCGTCCGCGTCGAAGGTGGTCCGGCTCCCGGTGAAGGTCATGTACTGGTCGAAGAAGTCCTCGTGGAAGTCGTGCACCAGCTTGAGGAGATCGTCGCAGCGCCCGCCCTGTCCGTATCGCGCGAGGAAGAACCCCTTGAACGTGACTCGCTGAGGCAGCGTCAGATCGAACGCGGGGAGCACGCCCTCCACCCTGCTGAGCGGCCCCGCCGTCAGCTCGCGCCACGCGCCGAGGTCCATGGCCGTCTCGCGTCCGGCCGCCGCGTCCTCGTACAGCAGGGTCTGCGGCACGCGCGCCTTCTCTGCGCCGAGCCCCGACTGGATCTCCTGGAGAGTGGCCCTGAGCGAGCCGAGCACCTGGCGGCGCTCGGCCGGCCCGGCGCCGGCGAACCGGTCGGTCAGCGCCACGGCCTCGTCGAGCCGCCCGGCCAGCTCCGTGGCCCACGGCCGGCCGAGCTCGCGCAGGGAGCGCTGGAAGGCGCGCAGCGGGTCGGTGTCATGAACCGCCGTACGCAGCGCGGGTACTTGCACCATGCCCAGGTCCAGCAGCGCGGCGAGATACTGCTCGGCCTCGTCGGCCCCGGCGCCCGCGTCGTCCGCCAGCCAGGCCGCCAACTCGCCGTAGCGCAGGGCCGGACGCTCCTCGAAGAAGTCGAGCAGCCGCTCCAGCGTGCCGCTGCGGCGCAGGAAGAACAGCCGGTCCTTCACCGCGTCGAAGGTAACGGCCGTGTCGTCGTCGCCGGTGGTGACCCAGCGGCGTACGTAACGCACCCGGTCGTCGTCCCTGCCCCAGCCGGACGCGGGGGCGACGGGCAGATCCGCGCGGCGTACGGGATCGGCGATCACGCACTCGGCGAGCCGCCCCAGCGCGACGACGTTGAGCCGCGCGTGCCCGGTCCACTCATCGGCGACGCGCACCTCGAAGCCGCCGTCCCCGGCAGGCCCGTCCTGGAACTCACCGAGGGCGACGCCCGTGAACGTCGAGAAGGGGCTTGTCTTGCAGACGGTGCGGTAGAGGTACGACAGCAGGGAGCGCTCGATCTTCCTGCGGCGCTTGTCGGGCTTGCCCTCTCCCTGCGTGACGAAGGCGTCGATCTGCGCGTCGAGCGTCGGCGAGGCCAGCAGCAGCCCCTTGCGCAGGCGGTCCTCGCCCGCGAGGTCGCGGAGCGCGGCGCGCGCCTCGGCGCTCTCGCCCGCGAACAACGCCGCGCCGGTGGCCCGCAGTTCGGCCAGCTCCCGGCGGTCGAGCAGCCAGCGGGACAGGGCCTCGCCCGTCGCCGTGTCGCGCCCGGTCACCAACTCCAGTGCTCCGTCCGGCTTCTGGGGGAGCCGGTTGTTGAACACCTCACGGCGCAGCTTCAGCAGCGCGCGGCGGTCGGCGGCCTCACCGGGGCCGGCGTCCGCGCCGTCGCCTGTGCGGCCGACGAGGTCGTGCAGCAGATCGCCGACGCGCTCCCCCGCCGCCCGCAGCCGCTCCTCCTCGGCGAGCACGGTGTCCGCCCAGCGACGGCTCGCCGGGCAGCGCAGGGCGCGCACGGTGTCGATCGGCAGCCCGGCGACGCGCAGCATGAAAGCGCGTCTCGGGTCCTGGTCGTGCGTCTGGTACGCCTGGTCGGGCATCCCTGTCCCCCATCCGGTAGTCATCTGGTCATCGGCTCAGGCGATCTCGTACCGGAAGTCGGCGGGGGCGGGCCGCTCGTTGCCGACCATCATGATCAGGAGCGGGGCCTCGCCGGTGGCGTCGAGCCCCAGCTCCTCGATGTACGAGACGTTGTCGAAGCCCAGGGCGACACCGCAGCCCAACTCCAGTGCGGCGCACGCCGTGTAGAGGGACTGGGCGACGGCGCCTATGGTGGCGTTGACGAGGCGGTAGCCGCGGTCGCCGACGGCGTCGAGGACGGCGGAGGTACGGATCGTGGGGACCAGTACGGCGCCGGCCTGCTCCAGGTTGTAGTTGGAGAGGAAGTAGTTGCGCTGGAGGAACTCGCCGGGACGGCCCGCCTTGACCAGCCGCAGCTCGTGGGCGTCGGGGTCGTACGCGTACGCGCCGGGCTCCAGGCCGTCGACGTGGTTCACGAAGGCGTACAGCTTCGCGAGCCGCACGCCGCCACCGCCACCGCCACCGTCGACGCCCGCCCCGGTGCCGGTGTCGCCGCCGAGGCGCGAGCCCTCGCTCGACGCGGCGAGACAGGCCGCCAGTTGCTCACCCGTGACCGGCCGGCTCGCGTCGAAGCGGCCGAAGCTGCTGCGACGGCGGCGCAGCGCTGTCCGTACGTCGGCGGGCATGGGCCGCGCGGCGGGCAGCGGTGCGAGGGGCAGCTCCGGGTTCGCCGGGGGCGCCGCGGCCGGGGCGAGCGCGCCGAGTGCGGGCCGCTCGGTGGCGTGCGCGGAGGTCGTCGCCTGCATCTTGAGCAGCGCGTCGAAGGTGAAGACCTCGCGCGAGCGCTCGATGTCATGGCGCCGTACGGAGACGTTCCCTGGGGCCGGCGGCTTCGCACGCGAACCGGCCCCCGTACCGGCCCACTTGAGCGGGACGACGGCGAACACGCCCTCCTCCTCGCCCCGTACCCCGAGCAGCCTCTGGAGCCGTGCCTCGTCGAACCACATCGCCGGCTCGACGGACAGCCCACGGGCGCCCGCCCACATGCGCCAGGTCTGCACGGCGGCGCCGAGGTCCATGCTCACGGCGTGGAAGGAGAAGCTGTTGTACTTGAAGGAGTTCTGCCAGTACTTGATGCCCAGGACCAGGTACTGGTCGGTGGAGGCCTCGATGGCATACCCGCCCAGCGATTCGCGCACCTCGCCGGAGACGTCTCCGGTGAGCAGGCGCTGCATGGTGTGGTGCCGGGTGGAGTAGTAGTGCACACCCGGTGTGAGCGGTCCGCGCGGTCCGGAGACCCAGTAGACGCTCACGGGGTAGAGGCCGCCGCCGGAGGCGGAGCCGCGCGAGAAGTTGGCGAGCGGGTAGAACGGCAGGGCGCTCAGGTCGGTGTTGGCCTGGACGCCGAGCCTGCGGCCGGTCAGACCGTACGAGTCGAGGAGCATGCCGGACAGCGACGTCAGGTCGAACGCCCCCGGGAGCGCTTCTCCGCTGCCGCCGAAGGCCCGGTCCAGGCTCGCGTCCGCCGGATAGCCGGACGCGGGCAGCGGCAGGCTGTCGACCCCCGGGTAGTACTTCGCCTTGCGCGGCCCGTCGGACCAGTTCGGCACGAAATCGGCCGGTGCCATCGGGACCCGGCCCCGCCGCATGATCGCGGCGGCGTAGTCATGGGCGTACCCCATGGTGGGACTCCTCTCAGGGGTTCGGGTCAGGGTTGCGGGTCGGTTTCGGATCAGGGGAAGGGGTGCGGCGCCAGGTTCAGGTCGGCGTCGGTCAGGTCGTGGTCGCGCAGCCCCGCCTCGCGCAGGGCGGTGCGCAGCCGGGGCATTCCGAGCGCGCGCTGCCGGGTCCAGCCGAAGTCGATGGGCAGCAGGCCGGGGACCAGCACGGAGACCGTCGTCAGGCCGAGGTCACGCTGTTCGGGCATGGTCTGGTCGACGACGACCACGTCGAATCCCTTGTCGGTCACGGCACTTACGCACCGGAGCAGGTCGTCGCGCAGATCGTCGGAGACGGGCGGCAGCGACCCGTCGCCGTACGCCTCGGTGAGCGAGCGCTTGCGCGGCCGGGGCGCGCCCGGCTCGCCGATCAGGAAGTGGGCGTTGTTCCCCATCTCGGGGATGCCGTAGGCGAGCGGGTGGTCGTGCAGCGCGGCGACCTTGTCGTAGTCGGTGGCCATAGCGCGCAGCCGGACCTCGTCGCGCTCGGTGCGGCCCCGGAGGTTGACGGCGTCCGTGGCGATCTCGCACAGCGCCCCCGCCAGGGCCGACTCGGGGTCGAGCCCGGCGCCCGCGCCGAAGCACATCCGGCCCCTGCCGCCGTCGGGGCGGACCGCGACGCCGGTGACGACCGGGATGGGGAAGCTGATCCGGGTGTCGAAGAAGCGGGCCTCGTAGCCGTACATCTCCAGGCGGTCGACCATCTGCCGGGTGGCGGCGCGGGTGCTGGTGCGCGGGTCGAGTTCGGGGAGGGCGGCCTTCCCGTACCAGGTGAGGAGGAAGGCGTCGCGTTCCACGACCTCCATGAGGCCGAAGTAGATCGCCTCCTCCATACAGCCGCCGGACGCGCAGCCGTTGGAGCTCTCCTGCACGAACCGGTTCTCCAGACCGGGCGCGTGATAATACGTCAGCACTTCCGGCACGAGGACCGGCTGGTGGTCGCGGAGCGAGTAGCCCCAGACCCAGGGGAGTTCACGGCCGGGGCGGAAGGGGGTGACGCGCGGGTTGGCGCGGTGGAACTCCTCGGAGTACAGGCCGACTTCACGCGGGTCCAGGACGCGTTCCCCGGCTTTCCTGAGTCCTTCGAGCGAGCCGTGCACGCCAGCCGCCTTGGCGCGCGAGCGCATCCCGGCGTACCGCTCAAGTCCCTCCAGCACACCGATGCGCACGCTCTGCGCGAAGGTGTCGGCGTGGCCGCCCCAGAACGTCTCGCGCAGATAGTCGCCGGAGCGCATCGAGAAGCAGCCGATGGTCGCCGAGGTGGACGTGGAGGAGATGTCGTGCACGACGGAGGGGCCGAGTGAGCCGCAGACGGGATTGGCGTACGGCTCCGCGGGCAGTTCGTACGCGCTGATGTCGCGGAGCCGGAAGCTGCCCGGCCTGTGCTTGGGCGCGGGGTTGAGTGTGAGGACCGCCGCCTCGGGGGTGTCCTCCTCGCCGCGTCCGCAGCGGGGGCATTCGGGGTCGGGTACGAGCGGGTAGTGCCGTATCCGAAGGGTCTCCAGGTCCAGGAGGTGGACCGCCGGGAAGGAGCCGGTCGACGGCCCCTGCCCGGCGAGCCTGGCCGCGACGATCCCGGCGAGGGCGTCGGCGCCGAACGGGGTGATGTACGGCGACTCCCCGGCGGCCCTGGTGCCGGAGCCCAGCTCCAGGGCCTCGCGCAGGGCGACGGAGCGCACGCCCTGCCAGCGGCGGGCGAGACAGCGGACACAGGGGCGGGCCTCCGCGCCGGGATCCGTGAAGGGCCCGACGACCGCGTGGCGGCCGTAGAACCGTACGGGCACCCCGCCGTCCTCGCCCTCAGGCTCCTCGCCCGCGAACGCGTCGCGGACGCCGAGCGGCGCGACGTCGAGCGCGGGGGTGGCGGAGGACCCCTCGAAGCCGCGGCGCATCAGCGTGGCGAGGTCGCGGGCGGACCGCTCCCAGGGATCAGCCGGCATCGGGCGCACCTTCCGCGCCGGTGGTGAGCAGGACGCGCGCCGTGCTGACGCCGCCTGCGGGCAGGTCGGCCGGGGTGGTGTCGACGTACAGCACGTCCCGGCCGGCCTCGCGCAGCCGGTCGAGCACCGCGTCGAAGGTGGTGGCGGTCGCGTCGGCGGCGACCGGTTCTCCGGTCAACGGCACGGTGGCGGCGGCGAGTTCACCCATCAGCGGGTCGCCGAGGTCGACCGTGGAGTCCGGGTCCTCGGTGTCGAGCTGCACCTGGCCGAGCAGATCGCGCAGGGCGGCGCAGGCGGCCGTGGTCCGGGAGAGCCCGGCGGCGACGGCCCAGCGTCCGTGCCCTTCGGCTCCGACGGCGGCGCCCGTCTCGCGGGCCAGGACGACATGGGCGCCGGAGTGCTCCCGCTCGCCGAGGTCGACGAGTTCGGCCCGGATGCCCACGTTCGGCACGGACTTGAGCAGGAACACCAGCTCCGGGTCGGCGTCCGGCTCACCGACCGCCGGGGAGGTGACGAGCGCGCAGCGCGCCTGGCCGCGTACCGCCCGGAGCAGCGCGCCGTGGGCGAGCGCGGAGAGCAGCCCGCGGCCCGCCGCCTCCTGCGGGCTCGGGCCCGCGCCGGCACCGGCGGTGGTCGGCTGGTGCAGACGCGCGGCGTTGTACGGGCCGAACGGCCGTACCGCGGCTGCCGGTACGCGCACGGGCTCCTTGGTGAGCAGCGACGCCGCGGTGAGCCAGGCGCCCACCGCCTCGACGGCCGCGCCGGTGCCGCTGCCCGTGGTCAGCTGATCGGGGGCGACGGCGGCGATGCCGTCGGCGGACGCGGGGGCACCGGACCCGGGGGTCACGGGCACGACGTGCTCGACGTACGTCTCGGCCGCCGCGTACAGGGCGCGCAGCCGGGCGCCCGCCAGGTGGTGCACGTCGAAGGCGGCGATCCGCCTGCGCGGTCCGTGGCCGGCGGCCAGTTCGACGCGGCTGATCTTGAGCGGGGTCTGGGTGAGGCTCTCGTCGTCGTACCGGACGAAGATGCCGGTGAAGGGGCGCACCAGCGCCGTACTGATCCGGTTGAGGTCCTCGACCAGGGCCTCCGCCTCGCCCGCGCTCTCCACGGTCGGGGTGACGGGGAGCGTCAGTCCGCCGGGCAGTCCGCCGGGCAGGGCGGGGCGCCGGGTCGCGGCGGCGGGCGCGCAGAGCGCGCAGCGCGGGTGGGGCTGCACGGGCTCGGCCATGACGTCGAGCGATTCGAGGTCCTGGACGATGACCTGGCCATCGGTCTCGGCGGGCAGCACGCCGGTGGTGAGGCGGAAGATCTCGTAGCCGAGGAGGTTGCCGGACATCGCGGCGACGGGGCCGGTCAGCGGGGAGTGTCCGGCGGCGCGGGCGGTGGCTCCGCCCGCGACCTCGCTCCAGATGTCGGCGGCTGCCGCGGCGTCGGCGTTGCCGCCGAGGCGCAGCACCGCGCAGGACCAGCAGCCGGCCGAACCGGCCTTGCTGAGCGGCCCGGTGACCGAGCGGCGGCCGAACGTCCAGGCGGGGATGAGAGTTGTGCCCTCCGGCACGCCCGCCGACAGCAGCGCGTGGGTGCGCGGGGAGGCGTCGGCGCCGGTGACGACGACGATGTCCTGCCCGTCGAGTGCGGACCAGGCGGGGTGCGCGGGGAGGGTGTGGAGAGTCACCGGGCAGTCCTGGCCGGCCAGTTCGGCGATCTCGGCGAGCAGGGCCGGGTCGCCGGCGGCGTCGCCCTCGACGGCGAGGTGGGCGCCGCCGTTGCGGACGAGGCTCAGCGCGCACCAGCGGGCGACGGGTCCGGTGCCGAGGATCGCGACGCGGGTGGTGCGGTAGCGGTGGAAGCGGGCGGGGGCGCCGTCGGCGTAGTGGTCGGCGTACGCGATCTGGGCGGCGAAGCGGGTGGTGACCGCGTCGGTGAGGCCGTGGGGGACGGGGGCGGCGGAATTCCCGGAGGCGGTCTCAGGAGTGGCCCCGGGGGCGGTCTCGTCCTCGGGGATGTCCCGGGCGAAGCCGCGCTCGTACAGCGTCTTGACCAGTTCGGCGGCCATGGCCCGCTGGGCGGGGCCGAATCCCTGGCAGATGTCGGCGAGACGGTGGTGGCCGGCGAGGTGGGGCACCATCAGCGAGGCGAAGCGGTAGGCGGTACGGCCGGTGAGGTGGAAGCCGCCGTCGGCGTTGTGGAAGAGGACCCCGCCGGGCGTCTCGGTGAAGAGCACGTCGCGGCGGACGCGGGGGCGGGTGCCGGCCAGGGCGTCGAAGGCGGTGGCGGCAGCCGGGGCCGGTGCCGGTGCCTGTGCCGCCCGCGCGGCCGGAGGCGCGACTGCCGTCGGAGTCTCTGTCGCTTCTGCAGCCATGGGATTCACACCTTCTGTATCGGTCGGGATCGATACGGCGCGGTTCTGCGCGCGTACACACGGAGCAGTTCGTGCACCCGGTACGGGCCGGGCGGCCCTTCTTCCAGCAGTCCGGCGTCGGCGAGCCGGTCCAGTACGTCGTCCGCCTCGACGGGCGGCATCCCGAGTACGCGCACGCTGTCCTCGGCCGTGAAGTGGTCGGGGATCTGCGCGGCGACCTTCAGGAAGGCGTCGGCGAGCCGGGGGTCGAGCCGGTCGAGCGCCCCGCCCAGGACGCGGTGCACCGACAGATCGGGCGAGTCGGCGAGCGAGAGCCGGGCCAGCGGGTCCTCCGCCAGCCAGCTCACGGAGTCGGCCAGCCGCAGCGCGGGCCGGGTGAGCAGCCGGGCCGACATGATGCGCAGGGCCAGCGGATGGTGGCCGCAGGCCTCGGCGAGCCGACGGGCCGCGTCCGGTTCCGCGTCGACGCGTTCGGAGCCGAGTACGGCGAGCAGCAGCTCGTACGACTCCTCCTCGGCGAAGGTGCCGAGCCGCAGCACCCAGCCGCCGTGGGTGGCGACGAGTCCGGCGAGACCACGCCGGCTGGTGACGATCGCCGCGCCGTCGGTGCCGGCCGGCAGCAGCGGCCGGACCTGGTCGGCGTCGACCACGTCGTCCAGCACGAGCAGCGCGCGCTCGCCGCGTACCTGGTCGCGCAGGGCGGCGGCCACCTCGGCCGCGGCGTCGTCGGGGCCCCGGGGCGTACCGTCCGGGGCGACCATCCGCACCATGAACAGCCCCGCCGGGAAGCTCTCCCTGACCTGGTGGGCGAGGTGCTGGGCGAGCGCGGTCTTGCCGATGCCGGGCGCCCCGGACACCAGGAGGGTGACCGGTTCCTGGCCGGGCACGGTCAGCCGCTCCAGCAGCGCGGCGCTCTCGGCGGCGCGCCCGGTGAAGGAGCGCACCGCGGGGACCGGCCCCACCATCGCGGAGGGTGGCGCGAGCGGGGCGGCAGCGGGGGCGGCGGTGAGCCGGCGCTCGCCCGTGGCGCCCGTACCTCCCGTGCCGCCCGTACCGCCGGAGACGTACGGGGCGGCGGCCGGGGGCCGGTCGTCCGCCGGTCCCAGATCCTCGCCGCGCAGAATGGCCAGCTCCAGCCGGCGCAGCGCGGGCGACGGGTCCACGCCCAGCTCGTCCAGCAGATACTCCTTGACCATCCGGTACTCGGCGAGCGCCTCGGTCTGCCTGCCCGTGCGGTACAGGGCCTCGATGAGCTGTTCCCGGAACCGCTCGTGCCCGGGGTGCGCGCGGCTGGCGCTCCACAGCTCCACCAGCGCCTCGCCGCAGCGGCCGAGCCGGAGCTTGAGGTCGCAGGCGCGCTCCAGGGTCCGCAGCCGCTCCTCGACGAGCCGGGGGACTTCGTCGCGGTGCAGCACGTCGGAGCGGACGTTGGCCAGGACGGAGCCTTCCCACAGGGACAACGCCCCTTTGAGCACGTGCAGTTCGCTCTCGGGATCGGCGATGTCCGCGGCGCGCCGTACCTCTTCCCGGAAACCGATCAGGTCGAGATGCCGGGGCCCGGCGGTGATGCGGTAGCCGCCGGGCACCGCCTCGATGGGTGTCTCGGTGACCCCGTGCTTGGTGAACAGCCGCCGCAGGCGCAGTACGCAGGTCTGGAGCGCCGCCCGTGAGGTGGCCGGCTGTTCCTCGCCCCACATGGTCCGCTGCAGGTAGTCGGCGGAGACGACCGTGTTCGCATGCAGGAGCAGTGAGGCGAGGAGAATGGTGGGCTTGGAGGGCTGGAGGACGACGGTGTCGGGGCCGTCGGCGATGCTGAGCGGCCCGAGGAGCTGAAACCGCACCGGCTACGCCTCAGTCCCAGCCGTTCACAAGCTTGCACAGGGCCATGACCTCGCGCTCGACGGGCCCGGGGAGGTGGGCGACGGCGGACTGGCACGTGGTCACCGCGCCGGCCGGGGGAACGACACGGGGGGCGGCGGATGCGGTGCCCGGGGACAGGGTCAGTGCGGCGGCGCAGAAGCCGAGGGCGAGAACGGTACGGGTGACCCGGGCGGTGCGCGCGGTACGAGCGGTACGCGAACGGGCCGTGACCTTCGTGGAGTTGCGGTGCGGTACGCCGAGCACAATTCCCCCTGTTGGATCGTTCCGCCGGACCGGATCGGTCCCG
Organism: Streptomyces sp. NPDC058665; assembly: GCF_042714995.1. NCBI lineage: Bacteria > Bacillati > Actinomycetota > Actinomycetes > Kitasatosporales > Streptomycetaceae > Streptomyces > Streptomyces sp. NPDC058665. The sequence goes on along the minus strand of NZ_JBHXRX010000002.1, from coordinate 71,741 downwards.
GTGGGACGACGATGGCAGCGGGTGTCTCGAAATGGGGGGCCGAGGCGTGTCAGCTTGCTGCATCTACGCGCGCAGCTTGTTGTCACCACCTCCCCGACCAGGGAAAACGGAATCGGCCCCGATGGGTGTGAAGGACACCCACCGGAGCCGAAAACGTACCTTCGAAGACGGAACCTAATCCGTGGCGATCGCGTTCAGGACATTCATACGGCCGGCCCGGAACGCCGGGACGAGCGCGGCGAACAGTCCCACGAAGGCCGAGGCCACGAACACCCCGCCGATCGTCGGCCAGGGGATCTCCAGGACCCCCAGCCCCTCCAGGGCGAGGATCTGCTGGGCCGACGTGCCCCAGCCGATGCCCAGACCGAGGCCGAGCAGGGCGCCGAAGAGGGCGATGACCATCGACTCCAGGCGGATCATGCGGCGCAGTTGACGCCGCGACAGACCGATGGCCCGCAGCAGTCCGATCTCCCTGGTCCGCTCGACGACCGACAGCGCGAGGGTGTTCACCACTCCCAGCACCGCGACGACGATCGCCAGTCCGAGCAGACCGTAGACGATGTTGAGCAGCTGGCCGATCTGGTCCTTCAGGTCCTGCTTGAAGTCCGTCTGGTCCTGGACCTTGTACTGCGGGTACGCGGAGAGCGAGTCCTTCAGCGCCGCGTACGCCTCCTTCTCCTTGCCGTCGTCGGCCGCCGCGAACATGAGGATGTTCTTCGGCAGCTTCTCCGCCGTCAGATACCGCTTGGCGGTGTCGATGGAGAGGTACTTGGCGCCCTGGTCGACCGACACGTCGTCGGAGGTGATCGCCGCGACGGTGAGCTCGGCGGTGTCGCCGCCCTTGAAGGCGACGGTCAGTACGTCCCCGACCTTGACGCCGTACTCCTCGGCGAATGTGTCGCCGACGGACATGGCGTCCTTGCCGTACGCGGCGGACAGCTCGCCCGCGACGGTCTCACGGCGCAGATCCTTCGCGTACGTCGGGTCGGCCGCCGCCAGTTCCTCGTCGGCGGTCTTCCCGCCGGGCGTGGTCAGCTTGGCCTCGATCGACTTGTACTCGGTGATGTGCGAGATGTGGGGCGCCTTCTCCAGCGCGGCCTGGGCCTGCGGCACGATCGGCTGGCCGCTGGTGGACTGGATGATGAAGTCCGCGCCGACGGATTTGTCCAGCTCGTCCGTCGCCGAAGCGACCATCGACGAACCGACCACCGACAGACACGCCACCAGGGCCAGCCCGATCATCAGGGCCGCGCCGGTCGCCCCCGTACGCCGCGGGTTGCGCAGCGCGTTGCGCTCGGCCATCCGTCCGACGGGCCCCCAGGCCCGCAGGACGAACAGGCTCAGGATCCGGACGAAGAAACCGGCGAGCAGTGGACCGATGACGACGAAGCCGATGAGCGTGAACACCACGCCCAGTCCGAGGAACAGGGAGCCCTCGGCCGCCTCCTCGGCGCCCGTGGAGGCGGCGAGCGCGGCGAGGCCGCCCGCGGTGAGGACCAGACCGATGCCGCCCCGGATCCGTCCGGCGCGGCCGTCGGCCGGCGTACCGGCGTCCCGCAGCGCCGCCATGGGCGAGATCTTCCCGGCCCGGCGGGCGGGGATGTACGCGGCGAGGACGGTGACGATCACTCCGAGCGCCAGCCCGACCGCGGGGGTCGTCCACTTGACTGTGAGGTCCTCGGTGGACAGCTCCATGCCGATGGACGACATCAGTTTCATCAGGCCCACGGCCAGCCCGACGCCCGCGGCGACACCGGCGACGGAGCCGACGACACCGAGCAGGACGGCTTCCAGCAGTACCGACCTGTTGACCTGCTTGCGGCTGGACCCGATGGCCCGCATCAGGCCGATCTCCCGGGTGCGCTGGGCGACCAGCATGGAGAAGGTGTTGACGATCAGGAAGATGCCGACGAGGAAGGCGATCCCGGCGAAGCCGAGCATCGCGTACTTCATCACGTCGAGGAAGGAGCCGACGCTGTCGCGGCCCGCGTCCGTCATCTCCTTCTGGGTCTGGAGCTTGTACGCGCCGTCGAGGGAGCCCGCGAGGTCGGTCTTGAGCGCGTCGTCGCTCACGCCCTGGTCGGCGACGACGTTGACCTGCGTGAACCGGCCGGTCTCACCGAGGAGTCCGCGCTGGGCGGTCTCGGTGTCGAAGTAGACGACGGCAGCGCCCGGGTTGGTCACCTTGAAGGTGGCGATGCCGACGATCTTGGCGTTGATGTCGCCGGTGACGACGATGGTGCGCAGCTCGTCGCCGAGCTTCAGGTCGTGCTTGTCCGCGGTGTCGGCGTCGACCATGACCTCGGTGGGACCGCGCGGGGCGTGCCCGGAGGTGATCTCCATCGAACGGAGGTCGTTCTTGGTCCAGTTGCCCGCGATGGTCGGGGCGCCGGTGGACGCCCCCACGTTCTCGTTCCCGGAGTCGACGACCGTGACGCTCATGCTGCTGACGGCGCCTTCGGCGGACTTCACGCCCGGCGACTTCTCGACGCGCGCGACGACGGAGGCGGGCAGCGACTCGGGCTTGCCGGTCTGGGACGGCATGTCGTCGGCCGCCGCCGCGCCCTTGGGGCTGACAGTGACGTCGGACGAGGTCGAGGCGAAGAGCTTGTCGAACGTGGTGTTCATGGTGTCGGTGAAGACGAGCGTCCCCGAGACGAAGGCCACCGACAGCAGGACGGCCACGGCGGAGAGCGCCATGCGTCCCTTGTGCGCGAGGAAGTTGCGCACGGAGGTCTTGACGACGGTCACGACGTCCGCCCCCGCGCGTCGAAGTTCTTCATCCGGTCGAGGACCTGCTCGGCGGTCGGGTTGCGCATCTCGTCGACGATCCGGCCGTCCGCGAGATACAGCACCCGGTCCGCGTACGACGCGGCGACCGGGTCGTGCGTGACCATCACCATGGTCTGCCCCAGCTCGTCCACCGATCTGCGCAGGAAGCTCAGCACCTCGGCGCCGGCCCGCGAGTCCAGGTTTCCGGTGGGCTCGTCGCCGAAGATGATCTCGGGCTGGGCGGCGAGCGCGCGGGCGACCGCCACGCGCTGCTGCTGGCCGCCGGAGAGCTGGGTGGGCCGGTGCCGCAGCCGGTCGGCGAGACCGACGGTCTCCACGACCCGCTGGAGCCACTGCCGGTCGGGCTTGCGGCCGGCGATGTCCATGGGGAGCGTGATGTTCTCCAGGGCGTTGAGCGTCGGCAGCAGGTTGTAGGCCTGGAAGATGAAGCCGACCCGGTCCCTGCGCAGTTGCGTGAGCTTCTTGTCCTTGAGCTTCGTGATCTCGGTCTCGTCGAGGTAGATCTCTCCCGATGTGACCGTGTCGAGGCCGGCGAGGCAGTGCATCAGCGTCGACTTGCCGGAGCCGGACGGGCCCATGATCGCGGTGAACTGCCCGCGGGCGATGTCCACATCGACATGGTCGAGCGCGACGATCCGGGTCTCCCCCGAGCCGTAGGCCTTGACGACCTGCCGCGCTCGCGCGGCGACGGCCAAACGCCCTCCCGTGCCCCCGTGCTTGGGGATGGTTGCAGCCGTTGTCACGGTAAGTCTCCTAAGTCCGTCGATAATCAGGCGTCGTGAGACACGGGTGCGCGCCTCGCGCTGTGCGGTGGTGTGGTGTGCCTTGATTCTGCGCGCCCCAGGTGCCCCGGCGCGCTGGGGAAAAGCAGACACTTCTCCTGAGGTTTCCCTCAGCGTGTACGGGTGGTAGCCCCCCTCGGGCCTGTCCCACCCCGTCACCCACCGGCCCCCCGGCCGGCCCCCTGCGGTGTAAGACCAACTTAAAGAACGGGCCCTGTTCCTCTCATCCTCCGGCGGGACGAACCGGCCCCCGGCAGAAGTAGGGAGGACCACCTAAGGGCTCTCCACCCTCAGGTGGAGCCCTGCTGAGGGTTGGCCGGGAAGGGAGCCGCGCCCTGCCGCCGTGCGAGGGTCGGTGAGAGGCTGTCCCCCGGGAAATACCTGCATAGGGAAGGAATCCAGTGGCCAGCGTCGAAACCGAGCCCCGCCGCGGTCCCGTCGTCGCCGCCCTGATGCTCGGCATGGCACTGGCAGCGCTGGACGGCACGATCCTGTCCACCGCCGTCCCGCAGATCGTCGGAGACCTCGGCGGCTTCTCGATCTTCTCCTGGCTCTTCTCCGGCTATCTGCTGGCCGCGACGGTCACCCTGCCCGTGTACGGGAAGCTCTCCGACACCTTCGGCCGCAAGCCCGTCCTGATCGCGGGCATCGTCCTCTTCCTCATCGGCTCGGTCCTCTGCGCCACCGCGTGGAACATGGGCTCCCTGGTCGCCTTCCGCGTCGTCCAGGGTCTCGGGGGCGGCGCGATCCAGGGCACGGTGCAGACCATCGCCGCCGACCTGTATCCGCTCAAGGAACGCCCCAAGATCCAGGCCAAGCTCTCCACCGTCTGGGCCACGTCCGCCGTCGCGGGCCCCGCGCTCGGGGGACTGCTCGCGGGGTACGCGGACTGGCGCTGGATCTTCCTGATCAATCTGCCGGTCGGCGCGGTCGCGCTGTATCTCACGGTCCGCCACCTCCGCGAGCCCGGCCGCGAGGCCGCGCCCACGAGCACCCGCGAGACGGGGGACTCCGCGCCAACCTCCGTACGCGGGAGGCGACTTCCCCGCCCCAGGACCGGTGCCGGGCCCGGCCCCCGGGTCGACTGGGCGGGTGCGCTCGCCGTCTTCGCCACCGGCACGCTGCTGGTCACCGCCCTCGTCCAGGGCGGTGTCGCCTGGCCCTGGCTCTCCGCCCCCTCGCTCGCGCTCCTCGCAGGCACCGCGCTGCTCGCAGGCGTCACCTTCCTCGTCGAGCGGCGGGCGGCCGACCCGATCATTCCCGGCTGGGTCTGGCGCCGCCGCCCCATCGCCGCCGTCAACCTGGCGCTGGGCGCGCTCGGGCTGCTGATGATCGCCCCGACGGTCTTCCTGCCGACGTACGCCCAGTCCGTCCTCGGCCTCGGCCCGATAGCCGCCGGCTTCGTGCTCTCGGCGATCACCCTGACCTGGCCGATCAGCGCGGCCCTCTGCGACCGCGTCTACAACCGCATCGGCTTCCGCCGCACCGCGATCACCGGCATGACCTCCGCGCTGCTGGTCCTGCTGGCCTTCCCCCTGCTGCCCTTCCCCGGCCAGGCGTGGCAGCCCACGGTGCTGATGCTGCTGCTCGGCGCGGCGCTCGGGCTGTTCCAACTCCCGCTGATCATCGCCGTGCAGGGGACGGTCGGCTGGTCCGAGCGCGGTACGGCGACGGCGTCGATCCTCTTCTACCGCCAGCTCGGCCAGAGCGTGGGCGCCGCGCTGTTCGGAGCGCTGGCCAACGGCGTCATCAGCAACAGGCTCGCCGACTCGCCCGGCACCGGGCTCCCGCGCGAGCTCGACTCCGTGGCGCGGGCCCTGGACGACCCCGGGGCGCTCACCGCCCGCGCGGCCGACTTCCTGCGCCGCGCGGTGGACTCGGCGGTCGACGCCGTCTTCCTGGGCGCGGCGACGGCTGCCGCCCTCAGCCTGCTGGTGCTCCTCTTCCTGGCCCCCCGCCGCTTCCCCGTCCACCAGGACCCGCCCCCGGACCCGGGCCCCCACCCCCACAAGGCACCGGATCCCGCGACCGACCCGGCGGCGGGCCCGGCGGCGGGCGCCTCCTGAGGGGGACGGGAACTACTTCTCCGCGTCCGCCGGTGTCCGGCCCGTCAGGGTCGCCAGGCTGTTGCGGATGTGGGTCATCCGTGCCTGGACCTCCTCGCGGACCTCCGTGTGCTCCCGCAGGATCCGCTCCGTCTCCCGTACGGTCCGCTCCTCCGCCGCCCGCGCCCGCGCGATCAGGTCCTCCGCGCGCGCCGCCGCGTCCTCCCGGATGTGGCGGGCGCTCTCCTCGGCCTCCGTAAAGGCGCGCCTCGCTTCCGCGAGCCGGGCGTCCGCGCGGGCCGACAGCTCCGTCCGGTGCGCCTGCGCCTGCGTCTCACGACCCGCCAACTCCCGCTCCGTCGCGGCCAGTCGATCCGCGTGCTCCCGCGCCAGCTCGCCGAGCAACGCCTCCGTACGCTGCCGGATCTCGTCGAAGCGGGCCAGCGCCGCGTCCCGTAGCTCCCCGGCGTCCCGGCGCGCGGCCGTGCGCAGTTCGTCGGCCGCGCCCTGCGCGTCCTCCTCCGTCCGCGTCGTGTACGCGTCCACATCGGCCGCGACCGCCTCCACATACGCGCGCGCCGCCTCACGCGTCCCGCGGACCGCCTCGGCGGCGGCGTCCTGCCGCGCCCGCACATCCTCCCGCGCGGCCGTGCGCACCCCGTCCGCCTCCTCGACGGCCAGGGCCAGAATCTGCCGGGCGCGCTCCCCCAGTGACTCGTACGTCTGCGGCGGCAGCGCCTCGACCTGCTGCCGCAGCAGCTCCGCCTCCAGCTGAAGGCGCTCCGCCGCCGCGGCGAGCCGGCGCTCCTCGGCCTCGGCGACCTCGCGGTCCCCCGACAGCTCCGTGACCAGCCGGTCGACCTGCTCGGGGCGGTAACCACGGCCCCGTACGGAGTCGAAGCCGTGAGCCGATACGCGTGCGGCAGCCATGACTGAAGCCTCTCTCCGGCGGACGGTGGCGGGAGCGGCTTCCCCGCGAAACGCCCCACCCGTCCATCCTGCTCAAGGATGCGGCATTTGACTCCGGGCGCCGGATTCCTGTTCCCGCGCCGCCCGCGCGGCCGACGCGTTCCAGCCATCGTCCTGGGCAGGTGCCGGAACGGCCGGGGCGCCCCCCGTGGATCACGGAGAGCGCCCCGGGCGTGTGCGTTCGTGGCCGGCTTCAGCGCCGTACGGTCAGAGCAGCCCGTCCCACATCTGCTCCAGCAGCACCGACCACCAGCTCTCCGGCGACGACAGCGCCGCCGGATCGATCGCGGCGAGCTGTGCCTGGAAGTCGACGGTCCAGCGGCCGGCCTGCTCCGGATTGAGGCCGAATCGCAGCCGCCACATGCGGCCGAGCAGCGCCATCGAGCGGGTGAACTCCGGCAGGCCGGTATTGACGAACTGCGGCGGGATCGTCTGACCGCCCGGACCTGTCTCCACCGACACGGCCATGATGTGCGCCGTGCCGTACTGGACACAGATCGCCCGGCCGAAGTCGCTGCCCATCACCAGATACGAGCCCGCGTCCGCCGCCGGCTGCACCTGCCGCTGCGCGGCCAGCTCGGCCAGCGTCGGCACCACCGGCTGCGGGGGCTGGGCCCAGAAGAACGGGCCGAAGTCGCCCGGCAGGCCCGCCCATACGAGCGTGCGCGCCACGACCTCCGGTACGCCCTGACGGGACACCGCGCGCTGGTCGAACCGGCAGATGCCCTGCGGGCCGAACGCGCCCGCCAGCTCCTGCGCGATCGCCTCCGGCGGCACCGGCTGCGCGGGCGGCACCTGCGGCAGCGGGGCGCGTACCGGGGCCGGCCGCGCCGGACCGTCCGCGACCTGGTGCAACTCGCCCTGGTGGGTGAGCAGATGCTGCATGCCCTGCTGGCGGCTCGAATGGTCCCTGCCGTACGGGGCGACGCTGGTGATCCGCACCTGCGGCCAGGTCTCGCGGATCATCCGCGCGCAGTAACCGCCGGGCAGCTCGCAGGACTCCAGCTCCGTGTGGAGTTCGAGCACCTGCTGCGGCGGCACGTTCATCGCGCGCAGCTCGTGCAGGATCTGCCACTCGGGGTGCGGGGTGCCCGGCGCCGAGCGGCGGATGAGCTGGGCCTCGGAGCCGTCGGGGGCGCGGTAGCGCAGCACGGCCTGGTAGCCGGGGCCGACCGTCGGCATGCCGCCGGCCTGCGGCGGATAGCCGTACGTGCCCGGCGGGGGGCCGGGAGGCGCACCGGGAGGGCCGGGCGGTCCGGGGGTGCCGGGCGGCGGACCCGGTACGGCGCCGGGGCCGGCCAGCATGGTCGCCGCGTGGTGGACACCACCGGGCGGGGGCGTGCCGGGAGCACCCGGCGGAGGCGGCGGCATCCCCGGAGCACCGGGCGGACCGGGCGGACCCGGCGGACGCGGACCACCCTGCGACCCTGGCTGACCACCCTGACTCGGATCCGCCAACATCGTCGCCGCATGATGCACACCGCCAGGCGGGGGCGTGCCGGGAGCACCCGGCGGAGGCGGCGGGGTGCCCGGCCCGCCCGGACCCTGGGGCGGGGCGAACTGCGTCGGCTGGTAGCCACCGGCCGGAGCGCCGGGCACGCCCGGGGCGCCCGGCGGGGCCGGCGGGCCGCCACGCGGCGGCGACGACGCCTTGCTCGTCGCCGCGTCGGCGATGTCACCGGGGCTGCCGGGAGCGGGAGACGACGAGCCGAGGCCCGGGGCCACCGTCGTACGGGGCAGCTGACTGCCGCCCGACATCAGCGCCGTCGGCGCCTCGGCCGCCAGACCGGGCGGCGGCGTACTGTCGTCGTCCACGCCGGACAGCGGCGGCGCGAAGACCGTCGCCGGGAGGCCCACGGAGCCGTCGTCACCGGCGGCGTTGGTGTCCGTACCGGCCCAGGGGGTCGCCCCGGCCGGAGTACTCGACGGCACGGGAGCCGGCGCCGGGACGGACGGCCCGGCGGGAGCCGCACCGGCACCCGGGGCGCCCGCGCCAGAGCCGGCACCGGCACCCGAGGCCCCCGGGGTCCCCAGCTTGTCCGCCGCGTCCTGCAACCACTCCGGCGGCGTCAGCAGGAAGGACGTCTGATTGAGATCGATACGCTGCGGCGCCCGCGGCGGCTCCGGGGCCCCCGCCTGCGACCCGTACTCCTCCTCGTACCGCCGGATCACCTCACCCACCGGCAGCCCCGGCCACAGCGTCGCCTCACCGCTGTCCCTCGCGATCACCAGCCGCTGGACGCCGCCGTCCGACCTCGGACCGTCCGCGCGGTCCTCCGCCCACACCACGAACCCCAGCTCGAACTCCCGCACCCGCACCTCACGGTGCTGATACGCGGGCACGTCGCCGTTGACCCACTCGTCCGCGCGTTCCTGCGCCTGAGCGAATGTCACCATCGCGCTCACCCCTCCACCGGGACGGCGCGGGCGAAGCCGCCGTCCACCATCAGGTTCGCCACCGTGTCCAGCTCCGGCGGATTGCCCGCCAGCCTCGACAGGAAGGCGTCGAAGTCCGCACCGCAGGGCAGCAGCAGACTCTCCACCCGCTCCCGCACGCTCAAGCCGTCGCGGTCACGCGCGTCGTCGTACGCGCAGAACCAGACCGAACCGGCCTGATCCCCCCGGACCTTGAGCGCCAGGATGCCGCCCTGGACGAAAGCCACGCCCAGATAGTCCTTGGTCAGATGGTCCCGCAGACACTTGTTGACGTACAACAGGTCGTTGACCGCCGCCTCTTCACGCACGGTGAAGAACGGCTGGTCCACCAGCAGCCCCAACTCCGCGTCCAGCGCCGCCCCGACGGGGGCGCAACCGCCCGCCGCCTTGAGGAAGCTGCGGTACGGGCCGGGCAGCCGGTAACCCAGATCCTCCTCCACACCCAGCAGTTGCTGCTCGGTCACCGACACCGAACTCTTCGGCAGCCCGAAGTGCACCGGCCTCGTCTCCTGAAGAGGACGCGTCCCGCGCTTGCCGTGATCCACCAGCGTCGTCGCCAGCCCGCCGTGATGCCGCAGCAGCGCCTTGACCTCCACCGGCACCAGCAGCAGCCGGCGCGACCCCGCCGCGTGGTGCCAGGTCCAGCCGTGCGGGGTGGCCACGGCCGGGATGGTGTCCCACAGGTCATGGCCGGAGGCGTGCAGCGCGGCGTTCGCGGACACGTAGTCCGTGAGCCGCAGTTCGTCCACGCCGAAACCCTCTGGAGGCTCGGCGATCTCGGCGGCAGCGCGCGCGTACGGCGAGAAGTCCGGGAAGCCGTCGCCGTCCACCGGCACACCCCTGGGGTGGCGGGAGGCCCGGATTGGGTCCGGGAAATGCACGACCTGCCCGGCGTAGGCCGCGTTCGGTGGCGCGGTTTGCTGACCGAGCCGACCTGTCGTCATGGCGGATGCCCCCTGCTGGCTTCTGACTGGTTCGACACAGCCTATGCGGTGAGGCAACAGGGGACGCCGCCCTTCCGCCTCCTTCACGACCGGCTCCCGTTACCCCCGTTCGGGTGCCGGTGACAACGCGGTCACCCCAGGTCACGCAGCGACGACGGCGCGCCCCGATACCGCCCCGACTTCCCCACGGCATGTCACATTTGGCAGGCTGTCCCCCGCAACTCGGGGGATTGCGTGGGGATTGCGCAGAGAGGGACGACGCTTTGCACACAGCACAACAGGACACATCGGGGGATCCACGACTCGGGGCACCGGACCGCCCGGCCGGTGACGCCTCCGGAGATCCGCGCCTGAGCTGGAGCAGCACCGAACCGCACCGCCCGCCGGCCCTGCGCCAGCGCCGCGACGGCATCCTGCCCGCCGTGGCCGCCGCGCTCTCCGTGCGTGGCGAAAATCTCACGTGCACCGCGGGCAAGGCCGACCAGCCGCCCGCCCTGCACCCTCTCGTACAGGACTTCCTGGACACCCTCACCAGCGGCCAGCGGGAACGATTCACCGGCCGCTGCCCCGAGGCGATCCTGCTGTCCCGGCACCTCACCGCCGTCGAGGGCTCGCGTTCCAAGCGGGCCCAGCGCAAGGCCCTCACCCACGGCGAGGCCCGCCGCTCCCTCAAACACGGCAAACTCACCGCACGCCGCATCCGGGAGGACGGCGACCCGCTCCACGGCAGTTACGCGCCGCCCTGCCGCTCCTGTACGGCGATGCTCGCCCATTTCGGCGTACGCCCCGTCGACCCGACGCAGAACGGCTGACCACCCCGTGCCCGACCTCACCACCACCAGATTCCCCGTCGCCGTCGATGTCGCCCTGCGCGAGGCCGGCTGGCAGCCGGGCCGCTGGGACATGCGGCAGGCCGAGGAGTGGGCGGACACGCTGCGCGCCCACATCACCCCCGCGGGGCACGTGCACGCCGTGTTCGCCGCTGTCGTGGAGATCTGGGCGGAGTTCGGCGGGCTGTCCGTGACCGGGCCTGGACCGGGGCGGCAGATCGCGCCCACGACCGTACGGTTCGACCCGCTGGCCGGCATCCACTTCGCCCGCACGCTCGGCGACCTCGGGCGCTCCCTCGACACGGAGATCAGCCCGATCGGCGAGGAGGGCGACGGCCAGGCCGTACTCGCCGTCGACGCCACGGGGCGCGTCTACTCCATCGACCACACGGGCGACTGGTTCCTCGGCCCGCACATCGACCACGCGCTGGCGGCGCTGGTTACGGGCACGCAGCCGCAGCGGCTCACCTCGGACTGAGCGCCGGAAGGCCGCTACGCCGCGGCCCGGTCCGGCAGCACCGCCGAGACCCGGAAACCGCCCGCGTCCGTCTCCCCCGACACGAACACCCCGCCCAGCGCGTGCACCCGCTCCCGCATCCCCACCAGGCCGTTGCCACCGCTGGGCAGACCGGCGTCGGCGACTCCGTACGACGGGCCGTTCTCCACCTGCATCGCGATCTCGGCCTCCCGGTGCGCAAGCCGCACCATCACCTTCGACCCGGCCGCGTGCTTGTGGACGTTCGTCAGCGCCTCCTGCACCACCCGGTACGCGGTCTGCTCCACCTCCGGCGCGTACGCCCGCGACTCCCCGTGGACGGCGAACTCCACCACCATCCCCGCGTCCCGCGACTGGCCGACCAGCGTCTCGATGTCACCCATACCAGGCCCGTCCTCCGCGGCGGCGGCAGCGGCAGCCGCGGCGGCGGCACCCACCGAGGCCAGCGGCACCGTACCGGCCACCTTCCGCGCCGCCTGCTGCTCCCCGGCACGCAGCACCCCGAGCATCTCCCGCAACTCCGTTAGCGCCTGCCGCCCCATGTCCCCCACGAGCGCGGCGTTCTTCACGGCCTTCTGCGGATCCTTCAACGCCACGGCCTGCAACGCGGCGGCATGCACCACCATGAGACTCACCCGGTGCGCCACCACGTCGTGCATCTCCCGCGCGATCCGCGTCCGCTCCTCCGTACGGGCCCACTCCGCCCGCTGCTCGGCCCGGTCGGCGAGCAGCGACAACTCCTGCTCCAGACTGTCGGCGCGCTCCCGCAGGCTCTCCATCAGCCGGCGCCTGGCTCCTACGTAGAGGCCGAGGAGCACGGGCGGCAGGGAGAGGCTGAAGGCCATGAAGACGGCTATCAGCGGGATGTACCAGCGGGTCGCCGACGCGAGGTCCGAGCCCACGATGTCCTGCCGCGTCCGTACGAAGCCGACGATGAGCGTCCCCACGAGCGACATACAGGCGAGCGACCCGATGATCCGCCGGGGCGCCTCGGAGGCGGCGAGCGTGTAGAGCCCGACCACGCCGAGCAGCACGCCCATCTCGGCGGGAGTGACGGAGATGGAGACGAGCACGACGGCCATCGGCCAGCGCCGCCGCAACAACAGCACGGACCCGACGAGCACCCCGAAAACCACCCCGAGGGCCACCGGCAACTGCGCGTTGCCCGCGAACCGAACCCCCTCGAACGCACACTCCAGGGCCGACACACCGGCCAGCCCCACATCCAGCACGACACTGCGCCGCCGCCTCCACCACCAGAGCCCGCGAGCGGTCAAACCCTCGGCCTCCTCGTGTGCCCCCGTTGTGGTCATGCCTTCCAGCCTACGGGCGCCCGCGACCCAATATCCGAGGAGTGCGGGACGAGCGCGCTCAGCACGCGAACGGGCGGAGCGCCGACCTATGACGTCGCGTGGAAGGGGGTTGGTACGGCATAGTGTTGGCTGCCGATTCAGGCCGACCGGCCAGCTGTCCCTTTCGGTGCTTACATTCCCCCGTGGTGTAATTGGCAGCACTGTGGCTTTTGGTGCCATCTGTCCAGGTTCGAGTCCTGGCGGGGGAGCCGCCAAGTTCGGGTCCTGACCTTTCCGGTCAGGACCCGCCTTCGTTTCCGTCCCGAAACCCCCCGGTATCCTGCGGATGTCCGTCACGCCAAGCATCCGAAGCCGAAGGGCATTCCCGTGAGCGTCAACCGCCCGGCCGCCGTCGTCGTCCTCGCAGCGGGTGAGGGCACCCGCATGAAGTCGAAGACCCCCAAGGTTCTGCACGAGATCTGCGGGCGCTCGCTCGTCGGTCATGTCGTCTCCGCCGCGCGCGAGCTGGAGCCCGAGCAGCTCGTGGTCGTCGTCGGGCACGCGCGGGAGCTGGTCGAGGGGCATCTGGCCGGTACGTACGACGGGGTGCGGGCCGCCTTCCAGGCCGAGCAGAACGGCACCGGGCACGCCGTACGGATGGCCCTGGAGGAGTTGGGCCAGGCCCCCGACGGCACGGTCGTCGTCGTGTGCGGCGACACCCCGCTGCTCTCCGGCTCGACCCTCGCCGCGCTCGCCGAGCGGCACGAGAGCGACGGCAACGCCGTCACCGTGCTGACCGCCGAGGTGCCGGACGCGACCGGGTACGGGCGCATCGTGCGGGACGAGGCGAGCGGCGCGGTCACCGGGATCGTGGAGCACAAGGACGCGACGGACGAGCAGCGCGCGGTGCGGGAGATCAACTCGGGAGTGTTCGCCTTCGACGGGCAGTTGCTCGCGGACGCGCTCGGCAAGGTCAGCAGGGACAACAGCCAGGGCGAGGAGTATCTGACCGATGTCCTCGGCATCCTGCGCGAGGCCGGGCACCGCGTCGGCGCCTCGGTCGCGGCCGATCACCGCGAGATCCTGGGCATCAACAACCGCGTACAGCTGGCCGAGGCGCGCCGGCTGCTGAACGAGCGGCTGCTGGAGCGGGCGATGACCGCAGGCGTGACGGTGGTGGATCCGGGCTCGGTGCTGATCGATGTGACGGTGACGTACGAGCCGGACGTGATCGTGCACCCGGCCACGCAGCTGCTCGGTTCGACGCATCTGTCGGAGGGCGCCGAGGTCGGCCCCAACTCCCGTCTGACGGACACGATGGTGGGCGAGGGCGCCCGCGTGGACAACACGGTGGCCATCGACGCGGAGGTGGGCGCGGGGGCCGCGGTGGGCCCGTTCGCGTACCTGCGTCCCGGCACGAAACTCGGCGTGAAGTCGAAGGCGGGGACGTTCGTCGAGATGAAGAAGGCGACGATCGGCGACGGTTCGAAGGTGCCGCACCTGAGTTACGTCGGCGACGCGACGATCGGCGAGCAGACGAACATCGGCGCGGCGAGCGTGTTCGTCAACTACGACGGCGAGTCGAAGCATCACACCACCATCGGCTCACATTGCAAGACAGGTTCAGACAACATGTTTGTGGCGCCCGTCACTGTCGGGGACGGTGCTTACACCGCCGCCGGATCGGTCATCACCAAGGACGTGCCGTCGGGTTCGCTGGCCGTCGCGCGGGGCCAGCAGCGGAATATCGAGGGTTGGGTGGCCCGGAAGCGGCCGGGAAGCGCCGCCGCGCAGGCCGCCGCCGCGGCCTCCGAGGAGCTCGCGCTCGAAAGCTGACCGGAAACAGGCGCTCCGTACAGCGCGTACCGTGATAGGTGCTCACGTTCGGCTGGCTCGCAGGGACGCGCGGGTGCAGCGGCAATCAACACGTCGAGGAGACTGTGCTGTGACCGGGATCAAGACGACCGGCGAGAAGAAGCTGATGCTCTTTTCCGGCCGCGCCCACCCCGAGCTGGCCGAGGCGGTCGCCCACACTCTGGGCGTCGGGATAGTGCCTACCAAGGCTTTCGATTTCGCCAACGGTGAGATCTACGTGCGCTACCAGGAGTCGGCCCGGGGTGCGGACTGTTTTCTGATCCAGAGCCACACCGCGCCGATCAATAAATGGATCATGGAGCAGCTGATCATGATCGATGCTCTGAAGCGGGCCTCCGCCCGGAGCATCACCGTGATCGTGCCCTTCTACGGATACGCCCGGCAGGACAAGAAGCACCGTGGGCGTGAGCCCATTTCGGCCCGGCTGATCGCGGATCTGATGAAGACGGCGGGCGCGGACCGCATCCTGACCGTGGATCTGCACACGGACCAGATCCAGGGCTTCTTCGACGGTCCGGTGGACCATCTGTTCGCGCTGCCGATCCTGGCGGACTACGTGGCGACGAAGGTCGACCGTACGAAGCTGACGGTGGTCTCGCCGGACGCCGGCCGCGTACGGGTGGCGGACCGCTGGTGCGACAGGCTGGACGCGCCGCTGGCGATCGTGCACAAGCGCCGCGACAAGGACGTCGCCAACGAGGTGACGGTCCATGAGGTCGTGGGCAACGTCGAGGGCCGGGTCTGTGTCCTGGTGGACGACATGATCGACACGGGTGGCACCATCTGCGCCGCCGCTGACGCGCTGTTCGCGCATGGCGCGGAGGATGTCATCGTGACGGCGACGCACGGTGTGCTGTCGGGTCCGGCCGGGGACCGGCTGAAGAACTCGCAGGTGAGCGAGTTCATCTTCACGGACACGCTGCCCGATCCGTCCAATCTGGAGATGGACAAGATCACGGTCCTGTCGATCGCGCCGACGATCGCGCGTGCGGTGCGTGAGGTGTTCGAGGACGGCTCGGTGACGAGCCTCTTCGACGAGCAGGCGTAGTACGCGCAGGCGAAGTACCCGCAGGCGTAGTACGGGACCGAGGGACGATTTCTGGGGCGGCCTCCCCGCCGGGTAGACTGATTCAGTTGCTCGGCGAGGGAGGCCGCTTTCATTCGCGGCTGTCCGTTATCGACGCGCTCTTCGTAGCAGGCCTGTCGTGGCCGGGTGACCACCAGTTCCGTCGTCACCTATGTGTCATCTACGAGGAGTGCAGCCATGGCTGAGATCAAGATCGCCGCTGAGGTCCGTTCCGAGTTCGGCAAGGGCGCCGCCCGCCGTACCCGTCGTGAGAACAAGGTTCCCGCGGTCATCTACGGCCACGGTGCCGAGCCCGTCCACGTCTCCCTGCCGGGTCACGACCTGATGATGGCGCTCAAGACGGCCAACGCGCTGCTGAGCGTCGACATCGAGGGCCGCAAGGAGCTCGTCATCCCCAAGGCCATCCAGCGTGACGCGCTCAAGGGCTTCATCAAGCACGTCGACCTGCTCTCGGTGAAGCTCGGCGAGAAGGTCTCCGTCGAGGTCGCGGTGCACACCGAGGGCGAGCTGGCCCCGGGCCCGTTCCTGCTGGAGAACGTGCTGAGCACCCTGACCGTCGAGGCCGAGGCCACGCACATCCCCGAGTCGGTCACGGTCTCCGTCGCGGGCCTGGAGGCCGGTGCCTCCATCGTGGCGAAGGACGTCCCGCTGCCCGAGGGCACGACGCTGGTGACCGACGAGGACGCGGTCGTCATCCAGGTCCTGGCCGCGCAGGCGGAGGAGCCGTCGGGTGAGGAGACCGCGGACGAGGCCGCCGCGGAGGCCTGAGCCCCGCCACGAATCGCTTTGCCCGACGGGGTGGCGGGCCGGTGCCCGCCACCCCGTTCTTCTTCATGCCGAGTCCTGAGTCCTTGTCCTGAGGAGACGCAGCGCAGATGACGACCGATGCAACCGCCCCGTGGCTGATCGTGGGCCTGGGCAATCCCGGCCCCGGTTACGCGGCCAACCGGCACAACGTCGGTTTCATGGTGGCCGATCTCCTCGCGGGCCGGATCGGCGGCTCGTTCAAGCGCGCCCAGAAGGCCCAGGCGCAGGTCCTGGAGGGCCGGGTGGGGCCGATGGGGCCCGGCAGCCGGCGGGTGGTGCTGGCGAAGCCGCAGTCGTTCATGAATCTGTCCGGGGGCCCGGTCGCCGGGCTGCGGGACTTCTACAAGGTGCCGACGGCCAACATCGTGGCGATCCATGACGAGTTGGACATCGACTACGGCACGCTGCGCTTGAAGCTGGGCGGCGGCGACAACGGTCACAACGGGCTGAAGTCGATGACGAAGGCGATGGGCCCCGACTACCACCGGGTCCGGTTCGGGATCGGCCGGCCGCCGGGGCGGATGCAGGTGGCCGACTTCGTCCTGAAGGACTTCTCCTCGGTGGAGCGCAAGGAGCTGGACTATCTCGTGGACCGCGCGGCCGACGCCGTGGAGTCCCTGGTGACCGAGGGGCTGGAGCGGGCGCAGAGCTCGTACAACTCCTGACACAAACACGCACACTCCGCGCATACTCACCCCGTTCATCGTCCACTCAACGACCATTTGTCTGCCGCAAGTTGACCGACCCCGTCCGGATGGCCAAGGATCGCGGTCCATGAAGCGGAGCTCGTCGCAAGTGGCGCTGTCGGTGGGCCGTCGTGCCGCGATGGCGTTCGTGGCCGCGCTGTTGGTCGTCGCGGGTTTCTGGACGTCCTGGGGTACGGCGCAGCATGTGCTGCTCTCCAAGGGCCGCGAGCACGGGACGCTGGCCGTCACCGAGTGCGGCGAGACGGCCTGTACGGGGACGTACGACCCCGAGGGGAGCGCGGGGCCGCGTGCCGATGCGCCCATAGAGCGGTCGGTGGCGGTGAAGAAGGGCCGGGAGTACGAGGTGGTGCGGAAGCCCGGCAGCGACGAACTGGTCCGCGCGGGCTCGTCCGGCCGTCTGCTCGCGTGGGTGCCGCTCGGCGGCGCGCTGCTGCTCGCGGCGCCGGTGGTCGGCGGCGGGCTGCGGCTGACGCGTACGGCGTGGGGTACGGCGATCGCGGGTGCGCTGCTGCTGGCGGCGGCGTTCTTCGCGCTCTGACCTTCAATACGCACACGAGCGCCGGACCGGCCGCCATCGGCCCGTCCGGCGCTCGCCTGTGAACTCGCTCCGGATCAGCCGGTGTTGCGCAGCCCCGCCGCCACCCCGTTCACGGTCAGCAGCAGCGCCCGCGAGAGCAGCGGGTCCGGTGCCTCCTCGCGCGCCGCCGCCGCGCGCTGGCGCGCGAGCAGCGAGACCTGGAGGTAGGAGATCGGGTCGAGATAGGCGTCCCGGATGGCGAACGTCTGCCGCAGCACCGGGTTGGAGCCCAGGAGCTTCTCGGAGCC
Source organism: Streptomyces sp. NPDC058665 (assembly GCF_042714995.1). Lineage (NCBI taxonomy): Bacteria > Bacillati > Actinomycetota > Actinomycetes > Kitasatosporales > Streptomycetaceae > Streptomyces > Streptomyces sp. NPDC058665. The sequence continues at coordinate 53,853 of NZ_JBHXRX010000002.1, read as the reverse complement.
GGTGATCCGCAGGACCTCCTGGACCGTGAGCGCGTGCTCGGTCTCGATGGCCGTGAAGACGTGCTTCAGCTCGTCGGGCACGAGGGTGTCGACGTAGTGCCTGGCGATCCGCAGGTCGGTCTTGGCGAGGGTCATCTCGACGTTGGAGAGGAAGTTCTGGAAGAAGTGCCAGTGCTCGTGCATCTCGTCCAGGACCGGGTCGAGACCCGACTCCCGCAGCGCCTTGAGACCGGAGCCGACCCCGTACCAGCCGGGGACGATCTGCCGGGACTGCGTCCAGCCGAAGACCCACGGGATGGCGCGCAGCCCGTCGAGCCCGGCGCCGGAGTCCGGGCGCCGCGAGGGGCGTGAGCCGAGGTGCAGGTCGGCGAGCTGGTCGACCGGGGTCGCCGCGAAGAAGTACGCGGGCAGGTCCGGGTCCTCGACGAGCTTGCGGTACGCGCCGTGGGCCGCGTCCGAGACGGTGTCCATGGCGGCGTCCCACCGCGCGAGTGCCTCGTCGGACTGGCGGGGCGCGGTGTGCAGGGCGGATGCCTGGAGGGTGGCGGCGACGGTCAGTTCCAGGTTCTCCCTGGCCAGGGCCGGGATCAGATACTTGTCGGAGATGACCTCGCCCTGCTCGGTCACCTTGATCTCGCCCTCCAGGGTGCCCCAGGGCTGGGCGAGGATCGCGTCGTGCGAGGGGCCGCCGCCGCGGCCGACGGTGCCGCCGCGGCCGTGGAAGAGCCGGAGGCGGACGCCGTAGCGGTGGGCGACGTCGCGGAGCCTGCGCTGGGCGCGATGGATCTCCCACTGGCTGGTGGTGATGCCGCCGAACTTGGAGGAGTCGGAGTAGCCGAGCATGACCTCCTGGACGTCGCCGCGCAGCGAGACGAGCCGCCGGTAGGAGGGGTCGGCCAGCATCTCATCGAGGATGATGTCGGCGGCGCGCAGCTCGTCGGTGGTCTCCAGGAGCGGCACGATGCCGATCTTCGCCCAGCCCGCGTGCAGGTCGACGAGGCCGGCCTCGCGGGCGAGGACGGCGGCGGCGAAGACGTCGTCGGCGCCCTGGCACATCGAGATGATGTAGGACTCGATGACCTCGGGGCCGAAGCGCTCGAAGGCCTGCTTGACGGTGTGGAAGACCCCGAGGGTCTTCTCGCCCGCGGCGTCCAGCGGCGCGGGGGTGGGCGCGAGCGGGCGCCGGGAGCGCAGCTCCTTGGCGAGCAGTTTCTGCCGGTACTCGCGCGGCATGTCCGCGTACCGCCAGGACTCCTCGCCGAGGCGGTCGAAGAGCTGGCCGAGCGCGTGGTGGTGGGCGTCGGCGTGTTCGCGTACGTCCATGGTGGCGAGCTGGAGCCCGAACGCGGCGAGCGTGCGGATGGTGCGGTCCATGCGGCCGTCGGCGAAGAGCCCGCCGCGGTGGGAGCGCAGGGAGGTCTGGATGAGGGTGAGGTCCGCCAGGAGCTGCGCGGTGCCGAGGTAGTCGCGGCCCTCGCTGTGCGGGGTGCCCTTGGCGAGGCGCTCGCGGGTGTTGACGAGCTTCTGCCGGATGCAGGTGGCCTTGAGGCGGTACGGCTCTTCCGCGTTGAGGCGCTTGTAGCGGGGGCTGATCTCGGGGAGCCGGTCGAGGTCGGTGGCGAGCGAGTCCAGGAGTTCCTGGGTGGCGCCGGCGTACCGGATGGAGTTGGAGAGCTGGCCGCGCAGCTGGTCGATGAGTTCCAGCGCGTCGGTGATGCCGTGTTCGTGCTGGAGGATCAGCACTTCCCAGGTGACGGCGGGGGTGACGTTCGGGTTGCCGTCGCGGTCGCCGCCGATCCAGGTGCCGAAGCTGAGCGGGCGGGTGCCGGGGGGCAGTTCGACGCCGACGCGCTCCAGCTCGGCGACGAGGTCTTCGAGGACGTCGCCGACGGCCTCGGCGTGGAGTTCGTCGAGGTAGTAGATGGCGTTGCGGGCCTCGTCGGCGGGCTCGGGCCGCACGACGCGCAGCTCGTCGGTCTGCCAGATCAGGTCGATGGACTCGGCGAGCCGCAGGTCGTGGCGGCGCCGGTCGGCGGCGATGACGGGGGCTTCGAGGAGTTCGGCGATACGGCGGAGCTTGTTCAGCACCGAGCGGCGTGCGGCCTCGGTGGGGTGCGCGGTGAAGACGGGCCGGACGCTGAGGTTCTTGACGGTCGCGCGCAGGTGCTCGGGATCGGCGTCCTTGAGGCGGTCGGCGGTACGGGCGAGGAGCCCGCCCTCGGCCTCGCGGCGGTCGCGCATCTCGCGGCCGCGGTGCACCTGCTCGGTGACGTTGGCGAGGTGGAAGTAGGTGGAGAAGGCGCGGACGAGCTTCGCGGCGGTCTCCAGGTCGGTGTCGCCGAGCAGCGCGGCGGCTGCCTCGCCGTCCTCGCGGGTGAGGGCGCGGACCCGCTCGACGAGTTCGAGGAGTTCGGGGCCTTCCTGGCGTACGAGTGTTTCGCCGAGGAGGTCGCCGAGCCGGCGGATGTCGGAGCGCAGCTCCACGTTGGCGGTCGTGCTGCTCTCGGTCGGGGTCTGGTCGGCACTGCTCACAGGTGCGGCTCCTTGCAGTGTTCGAGCACGTCGGGAGGAGAGGTTCTGGAGAGATTGTTCGACCGGACCGCGCTGTCCGACGTCACAAGGATAGGTGGCCTTCGCGCGTCGTTATCCACAGGCCCCTTGTCGCGTGCCTTCCCGCTGCCATACTTACGTCGCCGTAAGTTACGCGCCCGTAGACGGGCAGAATGCCGCATTCCACACTTCCAGGGGACACACCCATGTCGACAAGCCCTGACGTTCTCGGCGACTCCTCCCAGGCCCAGCCTGCGCCGGACGGTTCTTCCCTTCCCTTCGACACCGCCACCCCCTTCGCCGACCCGGTTCCCTCCGCCACGCTCGGCGGGGAGAACAAACGCTCGCTGGAGCAGATCACGCTGCTGCTCTTCATCGTCGTCCCTTTCATCGCCCTGCTCGGCTCCGTTCCGCTGGTCTGGGGATGGGGTGTGAGCTGGCTCGATCTGGGGCTGCTCGTCGCCATGTATTTCATCGGCTGTCATGGCATCACGGTCGGCTTCCACCGGTATTTCACCCATGGTTCCTTCAAGGCGGCGCGCCCGCTGCGGATCGTGCTGGCCGTGGCCGGGTCGATGGCCGTGGAGGGTCCGGTGGTCCGCTGGGTCGCCGATCACCGTAAGCACCACAAGTTCTCGGACGCGGAGGGCGACCCGCACTCACCGTGGCGCTTCGGCGAGACGCTTCCCGCGCTGCTGAAGGGCCTGTGGTGGGCGCACATCGGCTGGCTCTTCGACGAGGAGCAGACGTCGCAGCAGAAGTACGCGCCGGATCTGATCAGGGACCCGGCGATCCGGCGGGTCTCGAAGCAGTTCCTGCTGTGGGCCTTTGTGTCGCTGGCGCTGCCGCCGCTCGTCGGCGGTCTGGTGACGATGTCGTGGTGGGGCGCGTTCACGGCGTTCTTCTGGGGTTCGCTGGTGCGGGTGGCTCTGCTGCACCATGTGACGTGGTCGATCAACTCGATCTGTCACGCGGTGGGCAAGCGGCCCTTCAAGTCGCGTGACCGGTCAGGCAATGTGTGGTGGTTGGCGGTCTTGTCCTGTGGCGAGTCATGGCACAACCTGCACCATGCGGACCCGACGAGCGCCCGGCACGGAGTGCTGCGAGGGCAGATCGACTCCAGTGCCCGGCTGATCCGGTGGTTCGAGGTGTTCGGCTGGGTGCACGGCGTGCGGTGGCCGGACGCCGGACGGCTGGACGCCCGACGGAAAATTGACCATCCCAACGCGGCATGATTGGCAACGTGGCGATCGACGGCGGTAAGAGCGACCCCGACAAGAGCCGGACCCCCGCAGCGCCCCGGCGCTCCCGCCGGGTCCGGATGACCGGCAAGGAGCGTCGCGAGCAACTGCTGGACATCGGCCGCACCCTGTTCGCCGAGAAGGGGTACGAGGGCACGTCGGTGGAGGACATCGCCTCCAAGGCGGGCGTCTCCAAGCCGGTGGTGTACGAGCACTTCGGCGGCAAGGAGGGGCTCTACGCGGTCGTGGTGGACCGCGAGATGCGCCAGCTGCTCGACATGGTGACGAGCTCCCTGACGGCGGGCCATCCGCGCGAGCTGTGCGAGCAGGCGGCGTTCGCGCTCCTCGACTACATCGAGGAGTACACGGACGGTTTCCGCATCCTGGTCCGCGATTCGCCGGTGGCGCAGTCGACCGGCACGTTCGCCTCACTGATCAGCGACATCGCCACGCAGGTCGAGGACATCCTCGGCATGGAGTTCAAGGCCCGCGGCTTCGACCCGAAGCTGGCCCCGCTGTACGCCCACGCGCTGGTGGGCATGGTGGCGCTCACGGGCCAGTGGTGGGTGGACACCCGCCGCCCGAAGAAGAACGAGGTCGCGGCCCACTTGGTGAATCTGGCCTGGCACGGCCTGGGCAATCTGGAGGCGAAGCCACGACTCATAGGCCACCGCAAGGTCTGAAAGCAAGCCGGGCCGGGCCCGTAGTCACTCTTTGTGATGACGGGACCGGATTCCGGCCGCTACGGTGTGATGAGAGGCCCAGAATTCCGTCCATGGGAGGAATCATGACCGCCGAGCCCGTCAAGGCCGAGCATCGCTGGCCGGTGCCCCCGCAGGACGGCTACACCGTGGACGATCTCTTCACACTGCCCGATCTCCCGCCGCACACAGAGTTGATCGACGGGAGCCTTGTTTTCGTGAGTCCGCAGCGCGCTTTTCACAGCATGATGATCGACTTGCTGGTGAGCGGCCTACGCAGCACCGCACCCCCGGACATGAAGGTCTATCGCGAGATGACCGTACTGCTTGATCAGCGCAACGGCCCTGAGCCCGACGTCTCGGTCGTCCGCGCGGAGGCGTTCACCGATCTCGAACAGACCCGTTTCCAGGCCGCCGATGTCCTGCTGGCCGTCGAGGTGGTCTCACCGGACTCCGAGGTCCGTGACCAGGACGTCAAACCGCGGAAGTACGCGGCTGCGGGCATCCCGCACTTCTGGCTGGTGGACGTGACAGGCGCGGACCGCCACCCGGTCGTACGGGTCTACGAACTGGACCCGGTGTCCAAGACGTACGCGCTCTCGGGTATCCACCACGAGCGCCTGAAGACGGGCGTTCCCTTCACCATCGACATCGACATCACTCTGGACGCGCTGCGCGCACTCTGAGACCTGATCAAAGGATCTGGTCCCACCCACCGGGGCGCCGCGTTCTCGTGGCGCCCCGGTGGTCTGCTGTCGGGGCCGGTCAGGGGGTCGTGCGGGCCACCGCGAAGATGCGGCGGAAGGGGAACACCGTGCCGTGCGGGCCCGGGGGGTACGCCTTGCGGAGCAGGTCGCCGTACTGGGCGAGGAATTCCGCCGCCTCCTCCGGGTCGTCGGCGAGTTCCGTGAGGACGGGCCGCAGGGCCGTGCCCTTCACCCAGTCCAGCACCGGGTCCTCGCCGGAGAGCAGTTGGAGGTACGTGGTCTCCCACGCGTCCGTCACGCAGCCGAGGTCCGTGAGGCGGACCAGATAGTCGGCCGGGTCCAGGATGTGCACGAAGCGCCGGCCGTGGGTGTCGAGGCGCTCGCTCCAGCGCGGGGTCTCGCAGAGTTCGCCGAGCAGGGCGTGGCTGGGCGCGGTGAAGTTGCCGGGGACCTGGAAGGCGAACGTGCCGCCGGGGGTGAGGGCGTCGATCCAGGCCGGGAAGGATTCGGCGTGGTTCGGGACCCACTGGAGCGCGGCGTTCGAGACGATCAGGTCGTACGGCTCGTCGGGTGTCCAGTGCGCGGCGTCCGCGGGCCGGAAGTCCAGCCGGCCGCCGCCGGGCGTGGGGCCCGCGTACTGCTTCTCCGCCTCGGCCAGCATCTCGGGTGAGAGGTCGAAGCCGGTGATGTGGGCGGTGGGCCAGCGTTCGGCGAGGAGCGCCGTGACATTGCCGGGGCCGCAGCCGATGTCGGCTATCCGGACGGGCCGGTCGCCGCCGCCGGGGAGTTCGGGGATCCGGCCCAGCAGATCCAGGAACGGGCGGGTGCGGTGCTGGGAATGGTGGAGGTACTGCCGCGGGTCCCAGGTCGGTGCGGACGTGCTCGCCGGACCGGTCTCCGGCCCCTCTGTCGAACGCATGTATGAAGCCCCCTCGGGATACGTATCGGACAAGCGGAATGCCGTCCGCGCCCGACCCTGCCCAAGCCTGCCTCCAAGTATATCTTGACATCAAGAGACTTCATGTCGAGGGACCCTTTACACTGATCGCCATGGAGGACGAGGTCGACCGTCTGGTCGCAGCATGGCGCCGGGAGCGCCCGGACCTCGACGTGGAACCACTTGAGGTGCTCAGCCGCGTCAGCAGGCTGGCGCGCCATCTCGACCGGGCCCGGCGTCTCGCGTTCTCCGAGCACCATCTGGAGCCGTGGGAGTTCGACGTGCTCACCTCGCTGCGCCGGGCCGGTGCGCCGTACCAGCTCTCCCCCGGCCAGCTGCTCACCCAGACCCTGGTCACCTCGGGCACGATGACCAACCGTATCGACCGGCTCACGAAGAAGGACCTGGTCGAACGGCTGCCGGACCCCAGCGACCGGCGCGGGGTTCTCGTACGGCTCACCCCCGAGGGCCGCGACCGCGCGGACCAGGCGCTGGCCGGGCTGCTCGCCCAGGAGCGCGCGATCCTCGCGGAGCTTTCGCGCGGGCAGCGCGGCGAACTGGCCGCGCTGCTGCGGCGGTTGACGGCGCCGTTCGACAACGTCCCGGGCTGAGCCGGCTCAGCCGACCCGTACCGCGTCCGTCCCGTCCAGGTCCGCTGGACCCACTCCCGCCCGGCGGGCCAGGGCGACCGCCGCCAGCGTCGAGTGCACGCCCAGCTTCCCGAGCACGTTCTGCATATGCGTGCGTACCGTGTGCGGGGACAGGAACAGGCGCTCGGCCACCGCCTTGCGCCCCAGGCCCGCCACCATGCAGCGCAGCACTTCCAGTTCGCGCGGGGTCAGCGAGTCGACCAGCCGCTCGCTGTCCGTGCGGTGCTTACGGGCTGCGGTCAGCTCGCGCAGGACGCTCGTGAGCAGCGCGGGCGGCAGATGCGTCTCGTCGCGCAGGACGCCCCTGATCACCGCCAACAGCCGTTGCAGCGAGCAGTCCTTGGCGACCCAGCCGGACGCGCCGGCCTGGAGCGCGAGCGCCGCGCGGCTCGGGTCGTCCTTCTCCGCGAGGACGACGCAGCGCACGGACGGCTGTCCCGAACGGACGCCCGCGACCAGCGAGATGCCGTCGACGAGGCCGAGACCGGCGTCGCCGTTGTCGGGTACGGCGCGGGCCACCGGGCCGCCGCCCGGACCCCCGACGATGCCGAGGTCGGCGTCGACCAGCAGCACGTCGTACTTGCGCCCTTCGGACGCCGCCCGCTCAAGACACCGCAGCGCGGCGGGACCGCTGCCCGCGGCGGTGACGTCCACGTCCGGCTCCGCCGCGAGGGCGGCTGCCAGCGACTCGGCGAATATGCGGTGGTCGTCCACCACGAGGACTCTGATACGGACCAATTGACACCCCCAGAGGTCGGGGCGCGGACGACGCGGGTACGGCGCCCGGGGAGGGATGGGGATCGCGTCGCGTGGACACGGTGCCGCCTCGGCCGCCGCCGTGCGGCTGCCCCACCCACCCCGGGCGTCGTACCCGACTGTCTCGCTTCCCTGATCAGCACCGGCCCCCACCGGTGCTGTGCATCAGCGTACGGGCGGGCGCCCGGAGCGGAAGACTATTTACAGAACTGATCGACGGCGTCCCGTTAGGGTGAGGCGCATGTTTCGTATCGAGACAGAAGTCGACAAAGAACGACGTGCGTTGCTCGGCGAACTGATGCGGGAGAACAACACGGCCCGCTCGCCGGTCCTGCGGGGGCTCCGGGGGTCCGCCGAGGACGAGGAAGTCCCGCTGCACGTGTGGCTGATGGAGGAGTCGACGGGCGCGCTGGCGGGCGGCCTCACCGCCCATATCTGGGCGCGCTGGCTCCATGTCGACCTGCTGTGGGTGGCCGACGCGCACCGCGGCACGGGCCTCGGCACGCGTCTCCTCGCGGAGGCGGAGGAAGCGGCCCGCACCCAAGGCTGCCTCCACGCCCGCCTGGAAACCTGGGACTTCCAGGCCCCGGCGTTCTACCGCCGCCAGGGCTACGACCTGGCGGGCCACATCCCGGACTACCCACCGGGCGTGACGGAGTACTTCTTCACCAAGCGCCTGACCTGACACAGCCTGGGGCAGGTCGCGGGCCGCGTGCGCGCCGGGCTTATCCCACCCGGTGCGCCCCCCGCGACGGGACCGCCGGGAAGAGCCGGGGCCTTGTGTGGCGCGCCGAAGTGAACGCCTCCAGGATTGACTTCGTCACCGTCTCCGCGTCCGCCGTCTCCACCAGGACGATCGCCGAGCCGCCGAAGCCGCCGCCCGTCATCCGGGCGCCCCGCGCGCCCGCCGTGACCGCCGTCGAGACCACCAGGTCCAGTTCCGCGCACGAGACCCGCAGGTCGTCCCGGAGGGAGGCGTGGCCCTCCGTCAGGATCGGGCCCACCGCGCGGACGTCGCCCGCGTCGAGCAGGGCTATCACTCGTTCCACCCGGTGGTTGTCGCTCACGACATGGCGGACATAACGCCCTACGTTCTCAGGCTCCCCCGCCAACCGGTCCAGCGCCTCGGGCAGTTGCGCGTACTCCACCTCGCGCAGCGTGCGCGCGCCGAGCGCCCGCGCGCCCGCCTCGCAGCCGGCGCGCCGTTCCGCGTACGCGCCGTCGCCCAGGGCGTGCTTCACCCGCGTGTCCACGACGAGCAGTTGGAGGCCGACGGCGGCCAGGTCGAACGGGACCTGGCGCTGCGAGAGGTCGCGGGTGTCGAGGTACATCGCGTGCCCCTCCGTGCAGCACGCGGACGCCATCTGGTCCATGACCCCGGACGGCACCCCGACGAACGCGTTCTCCGCCCGCTGCCCGAGCAACGCCAACTCGGGTGCCGACAGGCCCAGTTCGTACAGGTCGTTCAGCGCGAGCGCGGTCACGACCTCCAGCGCCGCCGACGAGGAGAGGCCGGCCCCCGTGGGCACGGTCGACGTGAGGTGGATGTCCGCGCCCGGCACCGTGTGCCCCGCCTCGCGCAGCGCCCAGACGACGCCCGCCGGATACGCCGCCCAGCCGGTGTCGGAGAGCGGCACCAGTTCGTCGGGCGCGAGCCGCACCACACCCCCGGGCACGTCGGCGGAGTGCACCCGCAGCACCCCGTCGCTCCGCCGGGACACCGCCGCGACAGCGGTGTGCGGCAGCGCGAGCGGCATGACCAAGCCGTCGTTGAAGTCGGTGTACTCGCCGATCAGGTTCACCCGGCCAGGCGCGGCCCACACACCCTCCGGCGCGGAGCCGTACAGCTCCTCGAACTGCGTGCCGACGCTGTCCCCAGTGCTCACCCGTGTGTCTCCTCTCGGCGTGCGAACGCCCACGCGTCCGCGACGATTCCCGCCAGGTCGGAGCGGGCCGGGCGCCAGCCCAGCCGTTCCCGCGCCGTCGCCGCGGAGGCGACCAGGACCGCCGGGTCGCCGGGGCGGCGCGCCGCCGCGGCCTCCGGCACCGGGTGTCCGGTGACCGTACGGACGGTCTCGATGACCTCGCGGACGGAGAACCCGCTGCCGTTGCCGAGGTTGCAGACCAGGTGCTCCCCGGTGGCCGCGGCCTTCAGCGCGAGCAGATGGGCGTCGGCGAGGTCGGCGACATGGATGTAGTCGCGTACGCACGTGCCGTCCGGGGTCGGGTAGTCCTCCCCGTACACCGCGATCGACTCCCGCGTCCCGAGGGCGACCTGGAGCACGAGCGGGATCAGATGCGACTCGGGATCGTGCCGCTCGCCGTAACTCCCGTACGCCCCCGCCACGTTGAAGTACCGCAGCGAGACCGCCGCCAGCCCGTGGGCCACGCACTCACCGGCGATCATCTGGTCGACGGCGAGCTTGGTCGCGCCGTACGGGCTGGTGGGCGCGGTCGGGTCGGTCTCGGTGATCGGCGTGGAGACCGGCTCGCCGTACGTCGCCGCCGTCGAGGAGAAGACGAGCGTGCGGACCTCGGAGGCCCGCATCGCCGCCAGCAGGGCCATCGACCCGCCGACGTTGTTCTCCCAGTACTTCTCCGGCTTGGCGACGGACTCGCCGACCTGCGACGACGCCGCGAAGTGCAGCACCGCGCCGTAGGAGGGGTCGAGCCACTTCGCCGCGTCGTGCACCCGGCCCTCGATGAACTCCGCCCCCGCCGGGACCGCTTCGCGGAAGCCGGTGGAGAGGTCGTCGAGCACGGTCACCTCGTGCCCGGCCTCCAGCAGATGCGCGGCGACCACGCTGCCGACATATCCCGCGCCGCCCGTAACCAAGTACTTGCCACTCACGTGCTCGCTACCTCTCGCAGTGTCCGGGCCGCGGTCTCCGGCGGCACGTCGTTGATGAAGGCATCCATCCCGGACTCGGATCCGGCGAGGAACTTCAGCTTGCCCGACGTCCGGCGAATGGTGAAAAGTTCCAGATGCAGGGCGAAGTCCCCCCGCCCGGCGGCACGGAACGGCGCCTGGTGCCAGGCGGAGATGTACGGCGTCGGCGGCTCGCCCTCGCCGAAGATCCGGTCGAAGCGCCGCAGCAGCTCCAGATAGATCCCCGGGAACTCCGCCCGCGCCGCCTCGTCCAGCCCCCGCAGGTCCGGTACCCGGCGCAGCGGGTAGAGGTGCACCTCGTACGGCCAGTGCGCCGCGTACGGCACGAAGGCCACCCAGTGCTCGCCCGCGAGAACCACCCGGTCGGCCCCGCGCTCGCGCTCCAGGACGTCGTCGAAGAGATTGCGCCCGGTGGCCGCCCGGTGCCCGGCCACCGAGCGGGACATCCGTTCGGTTCGCGGGGTGACGAAGGGGTACGCGTAGATCTGCCCGTGCGGATGACCAAGGGTCACACCGATCTCGGGCCCGCGATTCTCGAAGCAGAACACCTGCTCCACCTGCGGGAGTTGGGCGAGTTCGGCGGTGCGGTCGGTCCATACGTCGAGGACGAGCGCGGCCTGTTCCCCGGTGAGCGAGGCGAAGGAGGCGTCATGGTCGGAGGTGAAGCAGACGACCTCGCAGCGGCCGGAGTCCCCGGCGAGGGAGGGGAAGCGGTTCTCGAAGACGACGACGTCGTAGTCGCTGTCGGGGATCTCGCTGAGCCTGCCCGCCGCCGCGTCGGTGGGACAGAGCGGGCACTCACCGGCCGGCGGGTGGTACGTGCGGCCCTGGCGGTGCGAGGCGACGGCGACCGAGTCACCGCGGAGCGGGTCGTGGCGGATCTCGGAGGTGGTGGAGATCGGTTCGAGGGGCCGCAGGTCCACGGCGGCGCGTACGGCGTCGTCGCGGGAGTCGTAGTAGATCAGCTCCCGGCCGTCGGCGAGCGCCGTCACCGTCTTCTTCATCGATTCTTCCTCCGGGCCCACCATCCAAACAGAAACAAACATAATTAACCACGAGCCCACACTCACGTCAACGACTGCCTCGCTCGATCACGATTGATCACGATCGAACAAAGAACACCATCAAAAGTGTTCAGTATCCGTAATGACAGGCGTAGGTTCCGACTGACTTACGAGTAACGTTCACGCGACGAAGCGGGTACCCCCATGCAGTCCCCCACATATCACCTGGCCGAGGGGCTTCGGCTCCCCACCAACGGCCTCGACTACACGATCCTCGCGATCTACTTCATAGTCGTCCTCGGCATCGGCTTCGCCGCCAGGGCCAGCGTCAAGACCAGCCTCGACTTCTTCCTCTCCGGCAGATCACTGCCCGCCTGGGTGACCGGCCTCGCGTTCGTCGCCGCCAACCTCGGCGCGACGGAGATCCTGGGCATGGCCGCGACCGGCGCGCAGTACGGCGTGGCCGTCGTGCACTGGTACTGGATCGGCGCGATCCCCGCCATGGTCTTCCTGGGCCTGGTGATGATGCCGTTCTACTACGGCTCCAAGGTCCGGTCCGTCCCCGAGTTCCTGCTCCAGCGCTTCGACAAGCCGGCACATCTGCTCAGCTCGGTCCTCTTCGCCTTCGCCGCCATCCTCATCGCCGGCGTCAACCTGTACGCCCTGTCGATCGTGGTCGAGGCGCTGCTCGGCTGGCCCCAGTGGGTCTCGATCGTCGTCGCGGGCTTCTTCGTCCTCGCGTACATCACCGTCGGCGGTCTGTCGTCCGCCATCTACAACGAGGTGCTCCAGTTCTTCGTCATCCTCGCCGCGCTCATCCCCCTCACGGTCCTCGGCCTCAAGCGGGTCGGCGGCTGGGACGGGCTCAGCGACTCGCTCACCGCGAGCAAGGGTGAGAACTTCCTGAGCGCGTGGGGCGGTACGGGCATCGGCGACGCCAACCCGCTCGGCGCGAACTGGCTGACGATCATCCTCGGCCTCGGCTTCGTGCTCTCCTTCGGCTACTGGACGACGAACTTCGCCGAGGTGCAGCGCGCGCTCTCCGCGAAGAACCTCTCCGCCGCCAAGCGCACCCCGCTGATCGCCGCGTTCCCGAAGATCTTCATCGTCTTCCTGGTGATGATCCCGGGCCTGGTCGCCGCCGTGATCGTGCCGAAGATAGGCACGGCGGGCTCGGACCTGACGTACAACGACGCGATCCCCCTGCTGATGCAGGAGTTGCTGCCGAACGGAGTGCTCGGGATCGCCGTCACGGGTCTGATGGCCGCCTTCATGGCCGGCATGGCGGCCAACGTGTCGTCCTTCAACACCGTGTTCACCACCGACATCTGGCAGAAGTACGTGGTGAAGGACCGGGAGGACGTCTACTACCTGCGCTTCGGCCGGCTCATCACCGCGATCGGCGTACTGGCCTCCGTAGGCACGGCCTTCATCGCCGCCAGCTTCTCCAACATCATGAGCTACCTCCAGACCCTGTTCTCCTTCTTCAACGTGCCGATGTTCGTGGTCTTCATCATCGGTATGTTCTGGAAGCGGGCCTCGATGAAGTCCGGCGCCTGGGGTCTGGTCGCCGGTACGACGGCCGCGATGGTCAACTACTTCTGGATCTACAAGCAGGGTGTCATCGACATCCCCAGCGACCAGGGCGCCAACTTCGTCTCCGCGATCGTCGGCTTCGTCGCCGGCGCCGTGGTGATGGTCGCCGTCACCCTCTTCACCGCGCCGAAGCCCGCGTCCGAACTCGCGGGCCTGGTCTACGGGACGACCTCACCCGGCATGTCCGAGCCCCCGGCCGAGGGTGACGACGCGTGGTACCGCAAGCCCGCCCTGCTCGGCTGGGGCGCCATCGTCATCGCGGCGATCTGCTACATCCCGTACTCCTTCTGACCGAAACGGAGGCACACACCATGTCCGACCTGCACAAAGAAGTCTCCGAACTGGAAAACCGGTCCGCCACCGCGGCCCGCCTGTTCGACATCCGTCTCATCATCGGCGGTCTGTTCACGCTGTACGGGGTGATCGTCACCGTCGCCGGTGTCTTCGTCTCCGACGCGGACCTGAAGAAGGCCGAGGACGTCAACATCAACCTCTGGACGGGGCTGGCGATGCTGGCGCTCGGCCTGTTCTTCCTCGGCTGGATGAAGCTGCGCCCGGTGGAGATACCGGCGCGGACCGCGACCGACGGGACCGGCCCGGAGAAGTAGTCGCGCCCACGCGGGGGCCGGGGGTCACGTACTCATTCGTACGTGGCGTCCGGCCCCTTCGCCGTGTCCGGGGGCTCGCCCGGCAGGACGCTCACGGCCGCCCGGTCCAGCAGCCCCGTCCGCGCGGCCAGCGCCGCGGCCTCCAGCCGGGAGCCGACGCCCAGCTTCATCAGGACCCGCTGCACATGCGTACGGGCCGTGCTCGGCGCGATGCCCATACCGGCGGCGATCAGCCGGGTGTCCTCCCCCTCGGCGACCCGCACCAGCACCTCGATCTCGCGCGGGGTGAGCATCCGCAGCAGCCGCTGCCCCTCGTCGTCGGGCTGGGCCACGGGATTCAGCAGCTCCGTGAACGCGCCCTGCAACAGCCCAGGCGCCACGGCCGCGTCGCCCGCCCGTGCCTTCACGATGGCCCGCTCGACGCCCTCGATGCGCTCGTCGTGCCGTACGTATCCGCAGGCCCCGGCCGCGAAGGCGGCGGCGATGCCGCGCGGGCTCGGCACCGGACCCAGCACCACGACCGCCACCTGGGGGCGGTCGCGTCTGATCCGTACGATCGGGTCGAAGGCGCCGGGCTCGGCCGGTGCCGCGGTCCCCATGAGGCACACCTCGGGCGCCCGGCTCACGACCAGTTCGGCGGCGCCCGCCGTGGGCGCCGCCGCGGCGAGCACCCGGTGCCCGCGCAGTTTCAGTGCCGAGGCCAGCGCCTCGGCGAGCAGTCTGTGGTCGTCAACCACCATGAGCCGTACGCCCATCGAGCAAATCCCATCCCCGCCGGCCCTGGGCCCCCCGGCCCCCCTGACCCGGCAAGCTACACGCTCCGCCGGGGTCGCGCGCCCCCATACGGGTAAGAAGGCGCCCACTTGTCGAATTCGCCGCGATTCAGGGGGCGGACCCCTACGACGAACGCCGGGCGGGCGCTGGGAGAGCCCCCCCCGCGTTAGAGGAAACGGGGGAGTTAGTGGTGTACGCCCCCACGCGGTACAGCGTGCGGGCCTTGCTGTACTCGCTCGGCTCGCTGATCAGCGTCTCCGAGGTGTACATCCGGCCGCCGCCGTACCTGATCTCCGCGCCGTCCAGCGAGAAGCTGGTCTCCGCCTCGCGGACGGACTCCTCGCTCGGATTCTCCATCAGCAGCGTCTCCTTGAAAGTGCCGCCGTCGATGGAGACGATCTGTCCGCCCTTGTCGTACGGGGGCCACTTGTACGCGATGATGTTCGAACCGTCCATGCGCAGCGGGTACATGGCGTACCGCTCACCCGCGTCGGCCCGGTCGGTCGTGGCCTTGCCGGTGGCGAGGTCGAAGGAGACGATCTCGTTGGTCTGGCCGTAGTCCTCGCCGGTGCCCTCGTGCTCCTCGGTCGGCACATAGATCCGGTCGTTGCCGACGGCGAGCTTGCCGCACTGCTCGACCTCGGTGGAGGCGCACCGGCCCGCGTACTTGTCGGCGTCCACGGGGATCTTGGCGCGCAGCTTGCCGGTCTTCTCGTCGATGGAGAAGAAGTCCGAGATGCCGCTGCCGTCACCGGCGGTGTCGCCGACGTCGGCCGCGACGACCAGCGGCTTGGTGGAGACGACCGAGACGTACTCGACGCCCGCGGGCATCTTGAACTCGGAGATCGGGGACCCGTCGGCCGGGTTCACGTTCTGCACGAGGACCGTCGGGTCGTCGTACGAACCGCACTTGCGCGCCGCGACGAGCCCGGGGCCGCCGCCGTAACCCATGTCGTAGCAGCCCTCGGCGTTGACCTCGGGCTTCCACAGGTTCTCGCCGGAGGTGAGGTCCCAGGCCGCGCCGCCGTCGGTGCCGCCGGCGGCGATGGTCTTTCCGCTGAGGGTGACCTCGTTGAAGGCGGCCTTGTCGTCACCGGCGTTGCCGCCCGTCACCGACTTGGTCCACAGCAGCTTGCCCGCGACGAGGTCGATCGCGCCGACCTCGGTGCAGGAGACGTACTTGTCCTTGGCGGTCGGCTTGCTCGCCGCGAAGACGACGGCCGTCTTGTCGTCCTCGGTGGCGTGGCGCGAGGCCGCGCAGACCTGGCCGGGCAGCGGGATGGTCCAGAGCTGCTTGCCCGCCTCCGGGTCGTAGGCGACGATCTGGTTCACACCGGTCTTGACGTACGCCTTGTCGGTGATCCACGAGCCCGACACATCGGTGATGTCACCGACCTTGGGCTGCGGCAGCTGGAAGGCGACCTTCGACTTGGTGTTGGCCGGCGGCTTCTCGTCGCCGCCCCCGAGGGACTTCCCGCCCTTGCCGTCGCCGCCCTTGGTGTCGGACTTCTTGGCCTCGTCCTTCTTGTCGTCACCGCTGGAGGCGAAGTAGACGCCACCGCCGACGATCAGGACGACGGCGACCACCGCGGCGACGATGATCTGCGTCTGCGCGCTGATCTTCCTGCCGCCGCCGGGACCGCCCGGAGCGCCGGGCCCGCCGGGTCCCGGCTGGCCGTACGGCTGGCCGGGCTGCTGCGGGTAGCCGTACTGGGGCTGGGCTCCCTGCGGATACCCGTACTGCGGCTGACCGGGGGGCTGTTGCGGCTGGCCGTACCCCGGCTGGCCCGCGGGCTGCGTCGGCGGCTGCTGCGGATAGCCGTACTGCGGCTGGCCGGGCTGCTGCTGCGGGTAGCCGTAACCGGGCTGCTGGGGCGGCGGCGTCGGGGCCCCGAAGCCGCCGGGGGGCGGCTCGGTCGGTGCGCCGAAGCCACCGGCCGGTGGCTCCTGCGGCTGGCCGAACCCTCCCTGCGGGGGCTCGTTGGGCGGCTGCGGTGGCTGCGTCATGGCGTGCTTACCTCGAAACGGGTGCGAGTACGGAGCGGGGGACGGAAGACGGACGGAAGGCGCGTCGCCCGGAGGCGGCTCGTGTGCGAGAAGCTCATCACTTGCCGAACGCCATCATGGTCTTCGTCTCCATCTCGGCCTTGTCGTCACTGGCGCTGACGCGGCTGCTTGTTACGAAGAACCGCCCGTCCACGTAGTCCAGTTCGGAGTCGTAGAAGGAGTTCTCGATCTCGGACGTGGACTCCGGATTCTGCAGGACCACCTTGGGCGAGCCGCCGGTCGGCGCGAGGGTCGCGACCGCGCCGCCCTTGTCGTACGAGGGTTCGTAGTACACGACCACGTTCGCGCCCTCCATCCGCAGCGGCGTCATGACGCGCCCGGACGGGGCCTTGGCGCGCCACTTCGCCTTGCCGGTGGCGAGGTTGAAGGCGATGACCTCGTTGGTGCCGTTCGAGCCGGTCTCGCTGGGCTGCGTCGACATGTAGAAGGTGTCGGCGTCGGCGGCGACACCGGTGCAGCCGTCCAGGTTGGTGCCGAAGACGATGAAGCCTCCGCCGCAGTTGGGCTGGAACTTGTCCTTGCCGCCGTCGATCTGCGAGCGCACGGTGCCGTTGGCGTTGAGCGCGACGATGGCCCAGGTCTTCTTGTCCGGCTCGGTCAGCGACAGGACGATCGGGTCGCTCGAATAGACCTTGTCGAGCTCCCAGTTGGTCTTGAGCTTGTACGTCCACTTGGCCTTGCCGGTGGCCGGGTCGAGCTCCTGCACCTGGTTCTGCTGCTTGTCTATGTCACCGCCGGGGCACGTCTCGGCGGCGATCATCCGGGGGCCGCTGGAGATGGCGTTCGGCTGGCAGTCGCCGGGCACCTCGTCGAAGAGTTCCTTGCCGTCGCTCATCCGGTAGGCGTTGACATGGCCGGTGCGCGCCGCGGTGACGGTGCCGCCGTTGATCGCGAGGGTGATGTCGGAGAGGAAGTCCCAGTTGCCGGCCTGCTTGACCTCCTGCTTCCAGCCGCCCTTGCCGGTCTTGAGGTCGACCTGCTGGAGCACGGTGCAGTCGGCCTTCTCCGAGACGCCGTCCTTGATCGCGATGACGATCTTGCCGTCGGCCGTGGGCAGCGAGGGTGAGGCGCACACCTCGGCGGGCAGGGTGAGGCTCCACTTCTGCTTGCCGTCGGCCGCGCCGTACCCGACCATCTTCTTGTACATCGCCTTGGCGACGACATCGCCGGCGAACCACGGGCCATGCACGTCGGCGCCGTTCTTCGGCAGGTCGACATCGTTCTTCTGGAGCCACAGGACCTTCGACTCGCCGTCCTTGCGCCCGGCGTTGAGGTCGTCCTGCGCCTCGCGCCCGCCGCCGGTGCCGTCGCCGTCGTCCGGGACGGACTCACCGGTGGGCTTGGCGTCCTTGTCCTTGCTGACGTTCTTCTTGCCGCCGTCGCCGTCGTCACCGCTGAGGGCGAACCAGGTGCCGCCGCCGATGACGAGCAGGCCCGCGACAGCCGCGGCGATGACGACGCCGGGCTTGCGCTGGAAGAAGTTGCCGCCGCCGCTGCCGCCCGGGGGCGGGGTGGGCGCGCCGGGGAACTGCTGGGGCGGATAGCCGCCGCCACCGCCGTACGGGTTGGGCTGGGAACCGTACGGTCCCGGCTGGTTGTAGGGACCGGGCTGCTGGCCGTACGGACCCGGCTGCTGCGCGTAGGGGCCAGGCTGGCCCGGCTGCTGCCCGTAAGGTCCGGGCTGGTTGTACGGCCCCGGCTGCGCCGGCGGCTGGCCCGGGGCGGGCGGTGTCTGCTGCGGGTACCCGTAGCCGGGCTCGCCCTGCGGCGGTCCCTGCGGGTAGCCGTATCCCGGCTGTTGGCCCGGCTGCTGGCCCGGCGGCGGTGGCTGGCTGGGCGGCTGGGTCATCAGCGCTTCCCCCCTTGTCGTACGGTCCTTCGTCCGGTCGGTCTCCCCCGCGATTCCGGTTGGCTGGAAATCAGCTCTCGAATACGAGCCGATGGCCACCGGATGGAGCGATTCGGGCTTGGAATCCGCAGTGTCACGTCAGTCGAGCGGGCCTTCTTTGTATCACTCGCATCCCTGTACGGGACGGGCCGGTCCTCCCCTGTTCCCAA
Source organism: Streptomyces sp. NPDC058665 (assembly GCF_042714995.1). Taxonomy (NCBI): domain Bacteria; kingdom Bacillati; phylum Actinomycetota; class Actinomycetes; order Kitasatosporales; family Streptomycetaceae; genus Streptomyces; species Streptomyces sp. NPDC058665. The sequence goes on along the minus strand of NZ_JBHXRX010000002.1, from coordinate 35,314 downwards.
GGGAGGACCGGCCCGTGATGCGGTTGTTACGAGGTCTGTACGGGACCTCTACGCGTCCTCGGCGAGCTCCATCCAGCGCATCTCCAACTCATCGCGCTGGGCGACGAGTTCACGTAGCTCACTGTCGAGTTTCGCCACCTTGTCGAAATCCGTGGCGCTTTCAGCGATCTGTCCGTGCAGCGCTGTCTCGCGCGTCGACATCTTGTCCAGCTGCCGCTCGATGCGCTGGAGTTCCTTCTTCGCGGCGCGGTTGTCCTTCGCTGACGCGGCGGGTGCGGCGGCGGCCGGTGCGGGCGTTCCACCGGTCCGCGCCGGCGCGGGGGCCGCCGACTCGACGACCTGGCGCCGCCGTTCGAGATATTCGTCGATACCGCGCGGCAGATGACGCAGGGCGGCGTCGCCGAGGAGCGCGTACACCTTGTCCGTCGTCCGCTCGATGAAGAACCGGTCGTGGCTGATGACGACCATGGAGCCGGGCCAGCCGTCGAGGAGGTCTTCGAGCTGGGTGAGCGTCTCGATGTCGAGGTCGTTCGTCGGCTCGTCCAGGAACAGCACGTTGGGCTCGTCCATCAGCAGCCGCAGGATCTGGAGCCTGCGCCGCTCACCACCGGACAGATCGCCCACGGGCGTCCACTGCTTGTCCTTGCCGAAGCCGAACTGCTCACAGAGCTGCCCGGCCGTCATCTCCCGCCCCTTGCCGAGGTCGACCCGGTCGCGCACCTGCTGGACGGCCTCCAACACGCGCAGCGTGGGCTTGAGTTCGCCGACCTCCTGCGACAGGTACGCCAGCTTGACGGTCCGGCCGACGATCACCTTCCCGGCCGTGGGCTGGATGTCGCCCTGCGTACGGGCCGCCTCGGCGAGCGCGCGCAGCAGCGAGGTCTTGCCCGCGCCGTTGACGCCGACGAGTCCGATCCGGTCACCGGGGCCGAGCTGCCAGGTCAGATGCTTCAGCAGCACCTTGGGCCCGGCCTGGACAGTCACGTCCTCCAGGTCGAAGACCGTCTTGCCGAGACGGGCGTTGGCGAACTTCATCAGCGACGAGGTGTCGCGGGGCGGCGGCACGTCCGCGATCAGTTCGTTGGCGGCCTCGATGCGGTAGCGCGGCTTGGAGGTACGGGCCGGCGGGCCGCGCCGCAGCCACGCCAGCTCCTTGCGGACCAGGTTCTGCCGCTTGGACTCCTCGGTGGCCGCGATGCGTTCACGCTCGGCGCGGGCGAAGACGTAGTCGGAGTAGCCGCCCTCGTACTCGTGCACCGCGCCGCGCTGCACGTCCCACATCCGCGTGCAGACCTGGTCCAGGAACCACCGGTCGTGTGTCACGACGACGAGCGCGGAGCGGCGCTCGCGCAGATGCCGGGCGAGCCAGGAGATGCCCTCGACGTCGAGGTGGTTGGTCGGCTCGTCGAGGACGATCACGTCCTGCTCGGCGATGAGCAGCTTCGCCAGCGCGATCCGGCGCCGCTCGCCACCGGACAGCGGCCCGATGACGGTGTCGAGCCCCTGCGGGAACCCGGCCATCTCCAGCCCGCCGAACAGCCCGGTGAGCACGTCCCGGATCTTGGCGTTCCCGGCCCACTCGTGGTCTGCGAGATCGCCGATGACCTCGTGCCGGACGGTGGCGGCGGGATCGAGCGAGTCGTGCTGCGTGAGCACCCCGAGCCGCAGCCCGCCACTGTGCGTGACCCGCCCGGTGTCGGCCTCCTCAAGCTTGGCGAGCATCCGGATGAGGGTGGTCTTGCCGTCTCCGTTGCGCCCGACGACCCCGATCCGGTCCCCCTCGGAGACGCCGAGGGAGACACCGTCGAGCAGCGCACGGGTGCCGTACACCTTGGTGACTGCCTCGACATTGACCAGATTGACGGCCATTTCACTCCTGCTGCGGGGACGGGCTACGGGACGGACGGGTCGACGTCCCAGGGTAGTCGGCGCGGGGGGTGACCCGGGCGGGCGGTCCGGGTGGTGGGCGGCGGCCCCGGAGCGAAGGCCGAGGCGGGGACCTGGGGATCTGCTGTGCGCGCGCCCGTGCAATGACCCCTCGGGCTTCGGGTCCATCCCTGCGGGCGGTTTGGCCACGGGAGCGTTCCGTGCCTGCTCAGACACCCATACGCTACTCAACGTAGCCAAGCGGCTACCGATAGCCGAAGGAGACAAGTATGCGTCCCACATCTGCGGGTCGGTTTGCGGCCCTTGCCTCGACAGTTCTGGTGCTGGCCGGCGGGGTGAGCGTCGGCGCGGCTCAGGCGGAGGTGCCAGGTGGGCCCATCACGTACTCGATCGAGTTCTCCAACCCCCGGGAGAACGACGACAACGACCTGCCCGAGCCTTACGGCGAAGTCACCGTGAGGGCCCCGTGGGGCCAGCAGACCGCACTGTGGGAGCACCCGGACCGGGACATCAACACCCCCACCCTGCCCCGCTATCCGCTGTTCGGCGGCGCGGAGCACCGATTCGCGCCCCACCCCGTCTCCCAGGTGTGCGCCTTCGTGGGTGAGGACGACACGGGTATCAACGAGGACGACATCCTGGCCGCGGGCTGCGTGCCCTACACGGGCCCCGGCTCGTACACCATCAGCGACGAGGGCGGGTCCGTGACGGTCACGGTCTACAACTTCGGCTGACCTTCCGGCTCACCGTGAATCCGTGAATCCCGGCCACGGGTGCCCTCGTTCCGCGTGGGCACCCGTGCGCCGGGCAAGACCGGCCGAGCGAGAAGGACCGGTATTGGTCTAGGCCGGAACACCCCTGTCTCTGTAGCCTCACCCGTGGCCAGTTGCACTCAATCCCCCCACCCAGGTTGCGTGCTGGCACGGGCGACTCCCTTGACAACTCCGCCCAGGCAGCCTGGTGTCCCCCCACTCGCCGCCTCCAGGAGGCCACGGTGAAATTTCGCACCAGAAGCACGGCGATCATCGGCACCATCTGCCTCATCGGTTCCCTCGCGCTGGGCCAGGCATCCGCCGACGAGCCCGCCGCCTCGCGCCCTTCGGCGGCCGAGGTCGTACTCACGGACGTGGGCACGGCCACGAACCCCATCGCCGGCGCCGCCGGGCCCGACGGCACGGTCTGGATCGCCGAACGCGCGGGCACCGTACGGGTCCTGGGCGACCAGGGACTCGGCGAGCCGGTGCTCGACATATCCGACGAGACCACCACCGACGGCGAACGCGGGCTGCTGGGCGTCGCGTTCGACAAGGACTTCGCGCACTTCTACATCTCGTTCACGAATCTTGAAGGCACCAGCACGATCGACGAGTTCGCCGTACAGGACGGCGCGATCCAGCAGGACACACGACGCACGGTCCTGACCCAGACGCAGCCGTTCGAGAACCACAACGGCGGCGACATCAAGTTCGGCCCGGACGGTTATCTCTACATCGCGCTCGGCGACGGCGGCTCCGGCGGCGACCCGCAGGGCAACGGGCAGAACCTCGACACCCTGCTCGGCAAGATCCTCCGTATCGACCCGGCGGGCGCCGAGCCGTACGCCGTCCCGGCGGACAACCCCTTCGTGGACGACCCGAACGCCAAGGACGAGATCTGGGCGTACGGGCTCCGCAACCCCTGGCGCTTCTCCTTCGACTCGGGCACGGGCGACCTGCTGATCGGTGACGTCGGCCAGAGCGAGTGGGAGGAGATCGACTGGGCCTCCGCGGACAGCGCGGGCGGCGAGAACTACGGCTGGGCCTCGATGGAGGGCAACCACCCCTTCCGCGGCGGCACGGAGCCCGCGAACCACGTCCCGCCGGTGCACGAGTACGACCGTAACGGCCTGGGCTGCTCGGTGACCGGCGGCTTCGTCTACCGGGGCGACGCGATCCCCGACCTCCAGGGGCAGTACCTCTACAGCGACTACTGCGACGGCACGGTGCGCACCCTGACGATCGAGAACGGCGCGGTGACCGCCCAGGGTGACCTCGGGGTCAACCCGGGCGAGGTCATCTCGTTCGTCGAGGGCGGTGACCACGAGCTGTACGTGCTCACGCTCGGCGGCAGCATCTCCCGCATCGACGCGGCGTAGCTCCTGTCGGACACGAGGCCGGGCCCGGTGCTGCTTCTCTCTCGGCGCCGGGCCCGACCCGTGTCCGGACGAGCCCCACGGCGAGGGCGGTGAGCCCGGCGGCGGCGAGAAGGAAGTCCCCCACGAGGTCCCTCACGCGGCGGCGCCGTGCCGGGCGAGACTGAACCAGACGGCCTTGTACGAGGGCGAGCGACCACCGTAGATGGTGAGCCCCCAGGCACGTGCGACGCTCTCGACGAGCCGTAGCCCCTGCCCGTTCTCCGGTACGTCCTGAACCTCGCCGGGCACGGGCAGTGCCCAGGGATTGCTGTCGCAGACGTACACGGTCGCCTGCTTCCGACTGACGACGGCCTCGACCCGGATCTGCGGGGTCCGGGTATGCCGATGCGCGTTGGTGACGAGCTCGGTGACACAGAGCCGGGCGTCGTCCACGAGGGGGGCGTACCCGCTGACATCGAGAAGCGCGGCAACGAACTCCCGGGCGAGCCTGGGGGCGTGGGCGGTGTTGGGCACGACGAGTCGGTAGCTTTCGCCGCCGTGGTGGGGGGTGGGGGTTACGGGGGGCATGTCGGGGTCTCCCTACGCGATGCGACGCGGTCTTCGCGTACCCTAGGTGGCATATATGCCACTAGGCAAGCTAGCCACCGGGACTGGAAGCAAGTGGACCGGTGACAGCGTTCCGAGCGAGAATGCGCAGCAGACAGGGGAAGGTGACATGCCACCGAGGGACAACCCGACCGCACGACAGGCCCGCCTTGGTGGGGAGTTGCGGAAACTTCGCGACCGCGCGGGGAAGACCGCCCGCGAGGCCGCCGGCCTGATTTCGACCGACCAGGCCAAGATCAGCCACATGGAGGCGGGCCGGATCGGGATCAGCGAGGAGCGCATCCGTCGGCTCTTCGTCTACTACTCCTGTGACGATGCCGCACTACTTGATGCCCTGTGCGCCATCTCGCGGGAACACCGGGGACAGTTCTGGTGGGACGAGTACCGCGGCATCCTGGCTCCCGACTTCCTTAACGTCGCCGAGCTGGAGCACCACGCCGTAGAACTTCGATACCTGCAAGCAGTAACCCTTCCCGGCCTGTTGCAGACGGATGACTACGCGCGAGCGCTGTTTTCCGGAGCAATCCCGCGACTGCCGTCCGACGAAATCCAGGCGCGGGTGGACCATCGCATGAGGCGGCAGTCCGTTCTCGACCGCGAGAATCCTCCGGACTGCGAGGTCATCGTGCACGAGGCCGCGCTCCGGATGCGCCCGGGAGGCCGGGCGGTCGCCCGTAAGCAGCTTGAGCACCTGCTCGAAGCGTCCGAGCGCCCGGAGGTAATGATTCGAGTCATCCCCTTCGCCAGCGAACACTTCGTTGACGTCACTCACACCACCCTTTACGCGCGCGGGGTCGTTCCGCAGCTCGACACGGTCCACATCGACAGTCCGTTTGTCGGCCTCTTCCTTCACGCCGCAGCCGACCTGGAAGCACACCGAACGCAGCTCGACCTTGCCGAGCAGGCTTCTCTGGAGCCTGATGAGTCGCGCAGCTTCATCCACCACATCGCACGAGATCTGTGAGACAGGCAGGCATGAACCCAAGAATCAACTGGCAGAAGTCATCGTTCTCCGGTTCGGGCGCACAATGCGTCGAAGTCGCCGAGCGCAACGGGGATGTCCTCATACGCGAGAGTGACGACCCGAACGCGATCACGACCACCAACCGCGACAAGTTCGCCGCCTTCATCGCCGGGGTCAAAGCTGGCGAGTTCGACCACTTCACCAACTGACCCGCCCTGAGGGGTAGAGACATGAGCGCTGAAATCAACTGGCAGAAGTCGTCGTTCTCCGAGGGAGGAGCGCAGTGTGTCGAGATCGCCGCGCATAACGGCGAGATCCTCATGCGCGAGAGTGACGACCCGAACGTAGTCACGACCACCAGCCGGAACAAGTTTGCCGCCTTCGTCGCGGGCGTAAAGGCTGGCGAGTTCGACCATTTCGCCAACTGACCCGCCCTGACCTGCACTTGGAGCCCCTCCGTCACCTGACGGAGGGGCTTTCGCCGTCTAGGCCTCGCAAATATGCCCCGGCGCACACTTGCCGACAAGCCGTCCGTGACGCTACCGTCACTACGCGTCGCACCGGCTACACGGGCCACCTCGGCAGGCCCGTGCCCCGTCGCGACGTCCGAAGGGTCACCCCCCGCCCACCCGCTCCTCATGCCGGCGGCCAAGGCGCGGGGGTGACCGCGCCACGACGGCGAAAGGCCCCTCCATGCTCCAGCCCGCAGCTTCGCCATGCCCGGACGCGGAAATCCGCTACTGGTACGAGCACGTCACGTACCGTTCGCTCACCGCCGCGGGCTTGGACGTCGAGACGATCGAACGCCGTTCCGCCCGCACCCCCGCCGAGGCGATCCGCCAGATCCGGCAGTCCGTTCGCGCCCTCACCACCACGCTCCCACCCACCGAGCGCAGACGCGCCCTCAGTTGGGCCGAGGGCGGCGGCTGCGTCGGAGCCGTAGCCGCTCTGCACAGGGGCGAACCCTGCGGGTTCTCGCTCAGCCGTCGGGGTGCCTGGGTGGAGTGGACCGTTCACCCGTACCACGTTTTCCGCACCGCCGAGGCGCGCCGACTTCCCCTCGTACGAGCGTGCCAACCGCTGAACGCACCCAGCACACCGCAACATTCACAGAAGGCGAGCCACCCCTCATGACCAGCACCCCCATCACCTGGCAGAAGTCCTCCTTCTCCGGATCCGACGCCGAGATCCAGTGCGTCGAACTGGCCCACGTCGACGGCCGGATCCTGCTCCGCGAGAGCGACGCACCGGGCACGATCGTCACCACGGACCGCGACAAGCTGCGAGCGTTCCTGCTCGGCGTGAAGGCCGGCGAGTTCGACCACCTGGTCTGACCCACCCGGCCGTACCATCCCGCTCGCGCATTCGAACCGTGCGCGAGCGGGGCGCCCGTCCCGCTGCCCGGCGGCTCACGTCACCGAGGCCGCCGCGATGAGTTCCGGCCCCGGCTCCGGTCTGCACAGGTGAGCGTCGTAGCACGTCGTACGGCGCAGCCCCGTACCGGACAAGCCACCACGGAGGACACCATGGCCACCACACCGCCCGGACGCCCGCCCCTCGCCGACCCGGCGGCCTGGCAGGCCGCCCGTGACGAGCTCCTGGTCCGCGAGAAGGCCCACACCCGCGAGGGCGACGCCATCGCCGCGGCCCGGCGGCGGCTGCCGATGATGGAGCTCGACGGGACCGTCGAGGTCACCGGGGCGGACGGGCCGGTGCCGTTCCTGGAGTTGTTCCAGGGGCGTGACGAGCTCGTCGTCTACAAGCACATGTGGTACGACGGGGCGCCGCACCAGGGGCAGTGCGAGGGGTGCACCACCACCGCCTGGCATCTGAAGGACGCCGTGTACCTCAACGCCCGCGGCGTCTCGTTCGCCGTCCTGACCACGGGCCGGTGGGACGAGGTGGCCGCCTACGTCGAGTTCATGGGCTACACCGAGCCCTGGTACTCGGTGCGCGGCCTGGACGCGCCGGTCGGCGACAGCATGGGGCACCTCACCTGCTTCCTGCGCGACGGCGACCGCGTGTTCCTCACCTACTCCACCACCGGCCGCGGCAACGAGCGGGTCAACGGGGCCATGGGCCTGCTCGACATGACGCCCTACGGCCGCGGCGAGACGTGGGAGGACAACCCCGCCGGTTGGCCCGAGGGGCGCCACGCGTGCTGGTCCTGGCGCTCGGACGCGGACGGGAACGCGACCTGGGGCCCGACCAGCCGCCCCGTACCGCAGTGGACCCGCCCCGGCGCGACCCCCGTGGAAACCCTGGGCCGGAACGGCCACCACCACTGACGTACGCGGGCCGGAAAAACTTCTCGCGACGATGTCGAGAACGCGTGCCCGGCTCCGTCCCTGGTCTGAACGCGGCCAGAATGGGCCGCGTCGGAACCGAGGAGAGACACACCATGGCCAAGTACCTGCTGCTGAAGCACTACCGCGGCGCCCCTTCCGCGGTCAACGACGTCCCCATGGACAAGTGGACGCCGAAGGAGATCACCGCGCACGTCACGTACATGCGGGACTTCGCGGACCGGCTGGAGAAGACCGGCGAGTTCGTCGACGGGCAGGCGCTCGCTCCCGAGGGGACGTGGGTCCAGTACGGCGGCGAGGGGCGTCCGCCCGTCACCGACGGGCCGTTCGCCGAGACCAAGGATTTGATCGCCGGGTGGATGGTGATCGACGTCGACAGCTACGAGCGGGCCGTGGAGCTGGCCGGGGAGCTGTCGGCCGCTCCCGGGGCGGGTGGCGAGCCCATCCACGAGTGGCTTGAGCTGCGTCCGTTCCTGACCGAGCCGCCCACCATCGCGGACTGCCACTGACGTGAACGAGGAGCTGCTCAGGAGCCTCACACCGAGCGTGCTCGGGATCCTCGTCCGCCGCGGAGCCGATTTCGCGGCGGCCGAGGACGCCGTACAGGACGCGCTGGTGAAGGCGGTCCGTGTCTGGCCCGACGACCCTCCGCGCGATCCGAAGGGCTGGCTGGTCACCGCGGCCTGGCGGCAGTTCCTCGACGCGGCGCGGGCGGACACCGCCCGTCGCCGCCGGGAGGACCTCGTCGAGGAGGAGCCGGCACCCGGGCCCGCGGCCGACGTGGACGACACGCTCCGGCTCTACTTCCTGTGCGCCCACCCGTCACTGACGCCGTCGTCGGCGGTCGCGCTCACCCTGCGCGCCGTCGGCGGGCTGACCACCCGGCAGATCGCCGAGGCGTATCTGGTGCCCGAGGCGACGATGGCGCAGCGCATCAGCCGGGCCAAGCGCACGGTCTCCAAGGTGCGGTTCGACCGGCCCGGCGATGTCGCGACCGTGCTGCGCGTCCTCTATCTGGTCTTCAACGAGGGGTACTCCGGGGATGTCGACCTCGCCGCCGAGGCGATCAGGCTCACCCGGCAGCTCGCGGCCTCGATCGACCATCCGGAGGTGTCGGGGCTGCTCGCCCTGATGATGATCCACCACGCCCGCCGCGGAGCCCGGACCGCGCCCGACGGGAGCCTCGTACCGCTCGCCGAGCAGGACCGGGGGCGGTGGGACACCACGTCGATCGCCGAGGGCATCGAGATCCTGCGAGGTGCGCTCGCCCGGGACCGGCTGGGCGAGTTCCAGGCCCAGGCCGCCATCGCGGCGCTCCACGCGGACGCGCGGACCGCCGTGGAGACCGACTGGGTGCAGATCGTGGAGTGGTACGACGAACTCACGCGCCTGACCGACAGCCCGGTCGTCCGGCTCAACCGCGCGGTGGCCGTGGGCGAGGCGGACGGACCGCGCGCCGGTCTGGTGGCGCTCGCGGCGGTGGACGACTCACTGCCCAGGCACACCGCCGTGGCGGCGTATCTGCACGAGCGGGACGGCGACTTGGCGACGGCGGCGCGGCTGTACGCGGAGGCGGCGCGCAAGGCGCCCAACCTCGCGGAACGCGACCATTTGACGCGCCAGGCGGCCCGGCTCAACATCCGCCTGGGCGGTGTCTAGGCCGAGCACCGAACTCCATGTGGTCAGTGTGGCCGGTCCGTTCACAAGGTCGCGACCGGGTTCGGAGAGTCCCGCGGGATCGGCTCCACGACCTCCCAGCGCTCCGCGAGCAGACCGTCCTGGAGACGAAAGATGTCGGCCACCGCGATGTCGAGCGCGCCGCCCGGCAGCCATCGCCGGGAGAACATCGTCACGTAGTCGCCCTCCGAGACGAGACGGCGGATGTCGATCCGCAGGTCGCGGAGGGGCCCCTCCCCCGCTTTCGCGACCCACTCCGCCTTTGTGGAGGTCTGGAACGGCAGCCCGTGATCCACGTAGTCGTCGCGCAGGAGCGGTGTGACGGCGTCGAGGTCGCCCTGGCCGTACAGCTCCAGGCATTTGAGGACCAGCTCCGTGTTGTCAGTGCTCATGTCCAAAAGTGTGACGGCATGATCGAGGGCTGTCGATGAACGGGCCGTTGACGAACTCGCGGTTCACCGGCTGTGATTGAACTGTGTGCCCAGGAGGTGGCGACTCCGGCGATCTTCCACGCCGGGGGCGGCATCCCGGACAGGACCTAGGCGGGGATCCGGCTGTGGACGTCCGTGAGCGTGTTCCGCATCGCCATGCGGAAGAGCTCGGCCTGGTGGCCGCCGAGGAACGAGGTGTGCCCGAACACCTCCAGGACGACGAGGCCGTGCAGATGCCCCCACGCGTGGAGGAGCAGCACGGACGCGGGGGCCGGCAGCCCACTGGAGCCGTCCGGCCTCAACTGCCCCAGATACTCCCGGAATTCGGATGAGAGCTCGGGGGCGTCGGCGGCGGCGAGCTGGGCCTCGGTGAACCCGTCGAACAACTCACGCTGGAAGATCCCGCTCATCCGGAGCATGGCCTCGGTGGTCGGCCCCCCGACGGGCGCCGCGTACTGCCGCAGCGGTGTGCCGTAGAGGAGCTGGAACAGCTCGGGGTGGGCGATGGCCCACCGGCGGTAACCCTCCGCCGCCATCACCATGCGCGGCACGGCCGGGTCGGCGAGCGTGGCGTCGGCCGCCGCTTGCACGGCATCGGCCAGCGCGTCGTACGCCTTGGTGATGAGCGCCGTGATCAACGCGTCCCGGTTCGGGAAGTAGTGGTAGAGCGCCTGGACGGTCATGCCCAGATTCCGGGCGACCGCTCGCAGCGACAGCGCGTGCGGCCCCTGCTCGGTGATCTGTGTCTCGGCCGCGGCCAGGATCTCCTGGGTGGCGGCGGCCCGGCGCCGGTCGCGCAACGAGGGCCGTGCGGGCGGGTGTTCAGCTGCGGACATACGGCGACGGTACGGCGCGGGGTCCGGCGGGGCACCAGGAAAGCCGGGGAAAGTGCCGGAGTGTGAGGAAAATCTAACACTGCCAAATCTTCTTGTTCCTCGCTAACGTCTGCTGCGGCTGCTCCAGGCCGATTTGATCTTTTCGCACCGTAAGTTCGGTAAGTCCATAAAGGAGAACGGGCGTGTTTGAACGCATAGCCGATCTGGCGATCCGCCGGTCCCGGCTGGTACTCGTCGTCGCCGTCGTAGCCGTGGCCCTCATGGGCGCGGTCGGCGCCGGCGCGTTCGGCAAGCTGAAGGGGGGCGGTTACGACGACCCGTCCTCACAATCCAGCCGGGCGGGCAAGGCCATCGAGGAGAAGTTCGGCGGCGAGACCAATCTGGTCCTGCTGGTCCGGGCCCCCGAGGGCCGCGTCGACACCCCGGAGGCCGACAGGAGCGGCCGGGCTCTGGTCGCCGACCTCAAGGGCGAGAAGACCCTGGACAACGTGGTCTCGTACTGGGACACGAAGAGCCCCGGCCTGATCTCGAAGGACGGCCGCGAGGCCGTGGTGCTCGTCCATGTGAAGGGCGACACCACGGAGCAGGAGAAGAACGGCAAGAGCCTCGTCGACGAGTACAGCGGCTCGTACGAGGGCGGGCTCAGCGTCCAGGCCGGCGGCGGCATCGGTGTGGGCGTGGATCTGTCGGCCCAGGTGCTCGACGACCTCATCCTGGCCGAGGCCATCGCCGTACCGCTGACCCTCCTGCTGCTGCTCGTCGTCTTCGGCAGCGTGGTCGCGGCCCTGCTGCCGCTGGTCATCGGGACGATCGCCATCGCGGGTACGTTCGCCGAGCTGTTCCTCCTCGGCGGCGTCACCGACGTCTCCAACTCCGCGACCAACCTGACCACGGCGCTGGGTCTCGGTCTCGGCATCGACTACGCCCTGCTGATGATCAGCCGGTTCCGGGAGCAGCTCGCGACGGGGGCGGGCGTGGAGGACGCCGTACGGCACACGGTGCGTACGGCGGGCCGTACGGTCGCGTTCTCCGCCGCGACGGTGGCCGTGGCGCTCGCGGCGCTGCTGGTGTTCCCGCAGTACTTCCTGCGCTCGTTCGGCTACGCCGGGGTCGGGGTCGTCGCCATCGCGGCGGTCAGCACGCTGTTCGTGATGCCGGCGCTGTTCATGGTCCTGGGGCACCGGGTCAACAGCGGGCGGCTGCCGTGGGCGAAGAAGGAGCGCGCCGCCGACGCCCGTACGCCCCTGTGGGGGCGGCTGGCGCGCACCGTCATGCGGCGGCCCGCGATCACCGCGCTGCCCGTGCTCGCGGTGCTGCTACTGGCGGCGAGCCCGCTGCTGGGTATCACCCTCGGCACACCGGACGAGCGGGTGCTGCCGGAGGACGCGGAGAGCAGGCAGGTCTCCTCGGTGCTGCGCGAGAAGTTCAGCGGCAACGACGACTCTGCGATCCACGTCATCCTCAACACGTCAGTGAATCAGGCACCGTTGGCGTCGTACGCGACCGAACTCTCCGGGCTCGACGGTGTCGTACGGGTCGAGACAGGCGCCGGGAACTACGTCGACGGGCAGCCCTCGCCGGGCGGCCCCGGCAACGGCGCGCTCAGCCGGCCTGACGCGCAGCGGCTCAACGTGGTGAGCGATCTGGAACCGAAGTCGGACGACGCGCAGGCTCTGGTCAAGGAGGTGCGGGCGCTCGCGCCGCCCGCCGGGTCGGAGTCGCTGGTGGGCGGGGCCGACGCCGGACTGGTCGACTCCAAGGACTCGATCGGCGCCCAGATCCCGCTCGCGCTTGCCCTGGTCGCCGTCACCACCTTCATCCTGCTGTTCCTGTTCACAGGCAGCGTCGTGCAGCCGCTGCGCGCGCTGGTCCTCAACATGATCAGTCTCGGAGCGACGCTGGGCGTCATGACCTGGATCTTCCAGGACGGCAATCTGGCGTCGGCGCTCGGCGTCACACCGCAGCCGATGGAAGCGTCGATGACGGTGCTGATGTTCGTCATCGCCTTCGGTCTCTCGATGGACTACGAGGTGTTCGTCACGAGCCGGATCAAGGAACTCCACGACCTGGGCGAGGACAACGAGTCGGCGGTGACCAACGGCCTCGGTCACACGGGACGGATCGTCACGGCGGCGGCCTGTCTGCTCGCGGTGAGCTTCTTCGCCTTCGGGACGGCCGAGGTCAGCTTCATGCAGATGTTCGGCCTGGGCAGCGGGCTGGCGATTCTCATCGACGCCGTCGCCGTACGCGGTGTGCTGGTCCCGGCCGCGATGCGGCTGCTGGGCCGCTCGGCCTGGTACGCGCCCGGCTTCCTGCGGAAGTTCCACGGGCGGTTCGGTCTCAGCGAGGGCGGCCCGGCGCCGACGGCGGCTCCGGCTCCGGTGGAGGGGTCGCCGTACGCGAAGACCACCACGAAGGTCTGAGAGAGCTGAACGCCTGTCCGGGGGGACAGGCGTTCCGCCGCTACGGCCCGGGTCAGGCGTCGAGCAGGATCCGGGCCAGTTCGTGGGGCTGGGAGAACATCGGCCAGTGGCCGGTGTTCATCTCCACCAGCCGCCAGTTGTCGCTCTTCAGCAGCTCGGCCACGGCCGGCGACAGCTCCGGCCAGTCCAGCAGGCATTTGATGTACGTCGCGGGAAGGTCCCCGAGGGGCCCGTCCAGCCTCGCCCGCCCGGTCAGACTCCCGCCGGGATGCGGCGTCCCGCCGGTCACGATGCGGGTGATCTGCTCGTCCGTGAGGCCCTGCTGTGCGTAGTCCTCGGCGGTGGGGGGCGCCCAGAAGCCGCCGTTCTCCGCGATCGACGCCTCGACGGCCGGGTTGCCGGAGACGAACGATTCCCCGTCCGCCGGCACGTCCGAGTCGACGAACACCACCCGGGCCAGCCGGTCCCCGACGCGCTGGGCGGCCTGCCCGACCGGGATACCCGAATAGCTGTGCCCCACCAGGACGACATCCCGCAGATCGAGCCGTTCGACGGCGCCCACGATGTCCTGGACGTGCGTCTCCTGATCGATGGCGGCATCCCGCGGCTCATCCCGCCGCTCGGCCAGCCCGGCCAGCGTCAGCGCGTGGGCCCCGTGCCCGGCACCCCGCAACTCCCCGACCACCTCGTCCCACGCCCACGCGCCCAGCCAGGCCCCTGCCACGAGTACGTATTGAGTCATGGCGGGAATCTAACGCAGGGGTCTGACAGTGAGGCTGTACTCGGCAGGCTCCGCCGGAGCCGGATCATGACGCCGGTCGGCTGCCGTCCGCGTCATCGGGGTCGAGTGACGTGGCCGCGGTCAGCCGCTCGACGAACGTCCGGAAGTCCGCGGCCAGCGGGAGCTCCGTCTCGCATTCCGCGTCGAACCACGTCACGGACGGCTCCCCGCGCTCTCCGCATGCCCGGTAGTCGAGAGCTGTCCAGCAGTGACCGTCACCGGAGAACAGAACCAGCGGTGAAGGCAGACCCCACTCCGCGACCAGGTAGGCCGAGTCCAGCAATGACAACCGGCCCTCGTGACGGCCGATGCCCATCATGTCGTCGAGCGGAACATGATTCTCGCTCCATGACGTCGGCACGTCGGTCGGGAACGCGTTCCACAGCTGCGCCACCAGGCCGCCGTTCTGAACCCGCAGGATCTCCAGCAGCGAAGCCGGCAGACGGACACCGAGCCGGCGCTCGGCATCGTGAACGACCGCGTCGGTCAGCGGTGCCTGCACCCCGTACAGGCCCTCGCCCCAGAACGTCGCCTTGACCTCATCGAATCGAGCCACGAACGCATCCTAGGGACTTCCACTGGTTGTCCCCGGCGGGGCCGGTGCGGACAGGGCGCCGGGGCGGGGCTAGCGTTCCCGTGGAGCGAGTCCGCGCAGAGCAACACAGAACAACGCGGAGCAACACAGAGCGAACAGGGAGCGCACCCCGTTGACCGTCGAACTGCGGGTCGAGCCGACCCCCGAGGGGGCGCCCGGTCTCGACCTCCGCCCCTGGGACGACAGCGGTGTTCGGCCGCTCATCGACATCTACCGCGATCCCCTGCTCCGGCGCTGGACCCGTATCCCCGTCACCGGGGTTGCGGACGCCGTTCGGTGGCTGGAGTTGCAGCGGGAGGGGTGGCGGAGCGGGGAGCGGCTCAGTTTCGCCGTGTGGGAGGGCGGGCGGATCGTGGGGCACGTCGTCGTCAAGTGCCCTGCCGGGCAGAGTGATTGTGCCGAGGTCGGGTACTGGACCGCCGCCGAGGCGCGGGGGCAGGGGATCGCGTCGCGGGCCCTGGAGACCCTGAGCGGCTGGGCGTTCGGCACGCTCGCCGGGGTCACCCGGCTCGAACTGCTCCACCAGGTCGACAACTTGGCCTCCTGCCGCGTCGCGGAGAAGACCGGCTACGTCTACCGCCAAACCCTCCCCGCCCGGCCACCGTTCCCCCTCGACGGCCACCAGCACGTACGGGAGGCTCCGACTCAGTAGTCCTCGTCCGGGTCCGCCGGGATCGCCGTGAGTACGGTTCCGCCGTGCGCCCGCCCGAAGCGGCAGGGCTCCGGGAAATCGAAGATCACCACCGCGGCGCCCGCCACCTCACGGAGGTCCGCCAGCGACCCGTCGTCGGGGAGCGCGGCGGCGACGGACCGGATGACCGGATCCGGGCTCATCCGTGCCTCGGCGGCGGGGATCGTGGGCACCTGGGGCGCGTCCCGGTGGGGCTCCCTCCAGGTCTCCGTGAAGGCGGAGTCGAACGCGTGCGGGTTTCCGTCGGCGTCCGCGAGGGCTTCGCGCAGACAGCGGGCCGTACGGTGCAGCCAGGCGTGCAGTGAACTGTCCAGCCGGGTCGTGTCGTTGTCGTCCCAGAAGATGAACACCGGCCCCCAGGCACCGGTTTCACGGTCGACGTCCACGTAGGTGAAGCCGCCCGCCGAGTCGAGATGGACGAGGCGGTGGGTGCCTTGGCCGCCGGCCTGCTCCACGTACCAGCTGCCGTCCCCGCCCATGGGGTGGGTACCTTCGTTGAGCGACGCGTCGAAGTCGATCTCCGAGAAGAGGAAGGCGTCGTCGTCCTTCCGGCGGCCGAAGGCGATCCGGACACCGCCCACGGCGCGCAGCAGGACGCGGATCTCTTCCGGCACCGGCGCCGCCCACGCGTCCATCCGGGCGTCGGAGAGGCCGGGGCGGAGCTGTACGAGGCCGCCGGAGCCGTCCGCGATCTCTCGGAGCAGCGCGATCGGCGACTCCGTCTCGACGGGACCACCGGCGGGATGCGGCACGGTCTTCGACCCGTCCATCAGGACACCACCCGGGCGCCCGGTGCCGGGGATGAAGTCACCCTTGCCGTGCGGCAGTTGCCCGAGGCCAGCAGGGTCTCGGCCACCGACGTCGCCGACTCCTCGTCCTTCGTCAGGAACGCCGTCGTCGGGCCCGAGCCCGAGACCAGCGCGGCCAGCGCGCCCGCCGTCGTGCCCGTGGTGAGCGTCGCCGCCAGCGACGGGCGCAGGGAGAGGGCCGCGGGCTGGAGGTCGTTGGTGAGGGTGTCGGCCAGGGCCGTCGCGTCGCCCGTGCGCAGGGCCGCGAGGAGGGCAGGGGCGGCGGCCGGTGGCGGGACGTCGGCCGCCGCGTTGAGGCGGTCGAACTCCGCGTACACCGCCGGGGTCGACAGCCCGCCGTCCGCGACCGCGAACACCCAGTGGAAGGTGCCGCCCACCTCCAGCGGCGTCAGCCTCTCCCCGCGCCCGACGCCCAGCGCCGCGCCGCCCAGCAGGCTGAACGGCACGTCGCTGCCCAACTCCGCGCAGATCGCGAGCAGTTCGGCCTGCGACGAGCCCAGCCCCCAGAGCGTGTCGCACGCGAGCAGCGCGCCCGCGCCGTCCGCGCTGCCGCCTGCCATGCCGCCCGCGACGGGGATGTCCTTGTCGATGTGGATATGGACGCGCGGCTCGACCCCGTGCCGCCGCGCCAGCTCGATCGCCGCCCGCGCCGCGAGGTTCGTCGCGTCCAGCGGCACCTGGTGCGCGTCCGGGCCCGCGCAGGTGACGCGCAGTTCGTCGGCCGGGGTCACGGTGATCTCGTCGTGGAGACCCACCGCGAGAAAGACATTGGCCAGGTCGTGGAAGCCGTCGGGGCGCGCCCCGCCCACCGCCAGCTGGACGTTGACCTTCGCCGGTACCCGTACCCGTACGGACACCGTGTCCCTGTCGCTCACGCGCCCGCTCCCTTCGACTCCGCGATACGTGCGAACTCCTCCACCGTCAAAGACTCCCCCCGCGCCTGCGGCGAGACACCCGCCGCGAGCAGCGCCGTCTCCGCCGCAGGGGCGGACCCGGCCCAGCCCGCGAGCGCCGCGCGCAGCGTCTTGCGGCGCTGCGCGAAGGCCGCGTCCACGACCGCGAAGACCTCGGTGCGTGACGCGGTCGTCGTCAGCGGCTCGGCGCGCCGGACGAGCGAGACGAGGCCGGAGTCGACGTTCGGCGCGGGCCAGAACACATTGCGGCCGATCGCGCCGGCGCGCTTGACCTCCGCGTACCAGTTGGCCTTCACCGACGGCACGCCGTACACCTTGTTCCCCGGCGCCGCCGCGAGCCGGTCAGCGACCTCCGCCTGGACCATGATCAGGGTCCGCTCGATCGTCGGGAACCGCTCCAGCATGTGGAGCAGGACGGGCACGGCGACGTTGTACGGCAGATTCGCCACCAGCGCGGTGGGCGCGGGGCCCGGCAGTTCGCTCACCCGCATCGCGTCCGCGTGCACCAGCGAGAAGCGGGCGGCGCGGTCCGGCATCCGGGCCTCGACCGTGCGGGGCAGCGCCGCGGCGAGGACGTCGTCGATCTCGACGGCCGTCACATGCTCGGCCGCCTCCAGCAGCGCCAGTGTCAGCGAGCCGAGCCCGGGGCCCACCTCCACGACCACGTCGTCCGGCCGCACACCGGCCGTACGGACGATCCGGCGGACGGTGTTGGCGTCGATGACGAAGTTCTGGCCGCGCTGCTTCGTGGGGCGTACGCCCAGCGCGGCGGCCAGCTCGCGGATGTCTGCGGGGCCCAGGAGGGCGTCGGGCTCTGTGGTGCTCACCCGTGCAGCCTACGGCCGCAGTGCGGCCACGGACTCGCCCCCCTTTGCACGTAGAGCTTCTTCGCCCGGTACGTCTGCTCGCCCGCTGACGCGTCCTGCGGGCGTCCGCTGCCGCCGAGGGAGTGCCACGTGGCGGTGTCGAACTGATACAGCCCGCCGTACGTCCCCGAGGGGTCGACCGCGTCCGGCCGGCCGCCCGACTCGCAGGCGGCGAGCGCGGCCCAGTCGAGTCCGTCCGCGCCCGTGACGGAGGCCGGGCGCTGCTTCGTACCGACCCTGACGCGCTGGGTCACGGGCGCGCGGACGAGCTTCTCGGAGATCTCGCGGGGCTTCTGCTTCACCCCGTTGACGGCGCGCACCGCGTAGGTGAGGCGGCGCGTCCCCTGCTCGCCCCGGCGTGTGACGACCTCCGTGCCGGCGAACAGCGAGGGATCCTGGATCCGTTCGGTGTCGTACGGAACGGCCTCGTCGCGGACGATCTCGTCGCGGGTGATACGCATCACGGTGATCGTCTGGCCGTCGCGCGGGAAGCTCTCGGGCCGTACGGAGGTGGTGTCCTGGCCGTGCAGCGACAACCCGGCGTCGGCCAGGGCCTCGCGTACGGTCGCGGCGTTCGTACGGATGGTGCGCTCGCGCCCGTCGGCCATGAACGTCACGGTGCGCTCGGTGAGGACGTCGAGGGCGAGCCCGCCGCGCGGGATCGCGGACGAGCGCGAGGCGGACAGGACGGCGCCCTGCGCGCGGACGCCGAGCTGCCGCAGCGCGCCGTCGACGGTGTCGGCGGTCGTCCAGATCTGGCGGCGCCGGCCGTCGACGGTGAGCATGACGGGGCGGCCGTGGCGCACGACCACCGTGTCGCCGTCGCTGAGTTCGGCATTCCGCCCGGGGGCGACGATGTCGTGCTCGCCGGTCCTGACGCCTTCGTCGGCGAGGAGTTCGGCCACGTCGTCGGCGAAGGTGTGGAGCGTGCGCGGGGTGCCGTCGACGCTGAGGCTGACTGCCTTGTCGTCGGCGACGAAGGCGGAGGTGCCGCCGGCCAGGACGGCGACGACGAGGGCCTGCGGGACGAGACGGCGGCGTCCGTCAGGCCCGGCAAAGCCGCCGGTTCCGCCAGGTCCGCCAGGTCCGCCGTGCTGACTGTCCTGCGCACTGTTCATGACGCTCGACGCTCCACAAGTCCGGTCCGGCCCGATCCAAGCGCCAGACCCTAGCCGAGAGATCGTCACTCTCCAAAGCCGCCCCACTACACGGTGTAGCTGTTCGAGTGCGGCGAACAGCCGTCTCAGTAGCCGAAAGCGCGCGCCGCGTTGGCCGAAATCGCCGTCGCCATCGCGTCCTCGCCGATCCCCCGGACTTCCGCCATCGCGCGCACCGTGACCGGAATCAAATACGGCGCATTGGGCCGTCCCCGGTACGGAACGGGCGTCAGAAAAGGCGCGTCGGTCTCGACCAGCACGAGTTCGAGCGGAGCGACGGCCAGCGCGTCACGCAGCGGACGCGCGTTCTTGAACGTCATATTTCCCGCGAAGGACATGAAGTAGCCCGCTGCGGCGCAGATTTCGGCCATTTCCGCATCGCCCGAATAGCAGTGGAAAATGGTCCGTTCCGGAGCGCCTTCGTCGGCGAGGACGCGCAACACGTCGGTGTGCGCTTCGCGGTCGTGGATCACGAGCGCTTTTCCGTGCCGTTTGGCGATCTCGATGTGCGCGCGGAAGGAGCGTTCCTGCGCGGCCATCCCCTCGGGCCCCGTACGGAAGAAGTCGAGCCCGGTCTCGCCGACAGCCAGCACGGGCGCGAGCGCGGCCAGGGCGTCGATCTCGGTGAGCGCGTCGTCCAGGGCCGCGTCGCCGCCGGCCTCGCGCGCGCCCTGGCGCGACCAGCCGTCGGGGTCGCCGTGGACGATGCGCGGAGCCTCATTGGGATGCAGCGCGACAGCCGCGTGCACGGACGCGTGCGCGGCGGCCGTCTCGGCCGCCCAGCGGGACCCCTTCACGTCGCAGCCCACCTGGACGACGGTCGGCACTCCTACGGAGGCGGCCTTGGCGAGGGCCTCCGTGACGGTGCCGCTCTGCATGTCCAGATGGGTGTGCGAATCGGCGACCGGCACCCGCAGCGGTTCGGGGGCCGGCGGCGCTTCGTCGGAGCGTGTGGCGCTTCTCGGGCTCATGGGCACGATCGTACGAGGACCGCACCCGCCGGTCCCGGGCAGCCGGGCGCCGTCCGGTGGCCTGGCCGGTCGGAGCGGCCTACCTGCGGTGGAAGGGGTGCAGGAGATCGGAGAGATGCCAGTGGTGGGCCGCCTTCCCCCGCGCGTTCTCAGCGACGGCGGCGACGGCCGCACCGCCCGCCTCGTTCCTCACCGGCATCGGATCGGCCGGCTTCGGCTCCTTCGCCGCCCTGGACACTTTGGACGCCTTCGCCGCCTTGGGCGCCTTCGGCGGCCTGGAGGTCGTGGCGGCGGCCCGCTGCTGGCTCATCAGGGCGTGCACCGATGACACCTGTCCCGAGCGCATGATGCGCACGACGTGGTGTCCGCAGTTGACGCAGGTCGGGCTCGACAGCGGTGAGGGCACCCGCAGTCCGTCCGCCTTGTAGACGACGAATTCCTGTCCGGAACCGTCCTTGTGGTGCTCTATGTCGTACGCCTGTTCCCAGCCGTGACCACACCTCATACAGCAGAACGCATATGCCTCGTGGGCGACGGCGTTGCCCGTGATCTCACTCATGCCCTGCTCCTCTCCACTCGACCCAGTGGACGCCTATTCGGGCGGGAGCGCATCAACGCTGTCGATTAATGGCAGGCTCTTGGCCTCCTCATGCCGAAAGGGCCCGACACACGGTCTGCGCTTTGCTTTTCAAGATAGTCCTTTACCGTCCGGGGAGCTTGTCCGAGCGGCATTCTTTGCCGCTACGACCGCATCGAAGACCTCGCGTTTGGGCACCCCTGACTCCAGGGCGACCGCCGCGATGGCCTCCTTCCTGCGCTCCCCCGCCTCCTCCCTCACCCGCACCCTGCGCACCAGCTCGTCCGGGTCCGTGACGGGCGCGCGCTCCGGGGCTCCCTCGACCACGACGGTGATCTCCCCGCGTACGCCGTCGGCCGCCCACTTCGCCAGTTCACCGAGGCCGCCGCGCTTCACCTCTTCGTACGTCTTGGTCAACTCGCGGCAGACGGCGGCCCTGCGGCCGGCGCCGAAGACCTCGGCCATCGCCGCGAGGGTGTCGTCGAGCCGGTGCGGCGCCTCGAAGTAGACGAGGGTGCGGCGCTCGCCGGCGGCCTCGCGGAGCCTCGCGAGCCGTTCGCCCGCCTTCCGCGGCAGGAACCCCTCGAAGCAGAAGCGGTCGACGGGCAGACCGGAGAGCGCCAGCGCGGTCAGTACGGCGGACGGGCCCGGTACCGCGGTCACCGTGATGTCGCGCTCGACGGCCGCCGCCACGAGCCGGTAGCCGGGGTCGGAGACGGACGGCATCCCCGCGTCCGTCACGAGGAGCACGCGGGCGCCGCCGGCCAGCGCCTCCACGAGTTCCGGCGTACGGGCGCTCTCGTTGCCCTCGAAGTACGAGACGACACGGCCCGTGGTCTGCACGCCGAGCGCCTGCGTGAGCCTGCGCAGCCGCCTGGTGTCCTCGGCGGCGACGACATCCGCCGCCGCCAGCTCGGAGGCGAGGCGCGGCGGGGCGTCGGTGATGTCGCCGATGGGGGTCCCGGCGAGGACGAGAACGCCGGCCGGGGCTGCGGGGGCCGTTCCCCTGGAGGGCACAGTAGTCACGTACGCCATCCTCGCAGGGCGCCCTCCGCGCCGTGTCCGCCGCCGTGTGCCCACGACCCACAGCCGCGTTCCCTACGATGGCGCGGTGACCAGTACTGCGCCAGAAGCCCTCCAGGGTCGGGACGCCGAGGACAGGCCGCCGTCGTGGCCCCAGCGGCTGCGGCGGTTCGGCTATGCGCCGAGACCGGTGATCGGGCTGCGCGAACGGCTGGTCCCGCCGTACACGGAGCCGTCGGCCCGCCTGTGGATCGTCCTCGGCGTGCGGCCCCTGCTCGCCGACCGGCTGATCCGCTGGTCCGCGTGGACCGGTCCGCTGCTGGTGGCGCTCGTCGCCGGACTGATGCGGTTCTGGCACCTGGGCAGCCCCAAGGCGGTGATATTCGACGAGACGTACTACGCGAAGGACTCGTGGGCGCTCGTCAAGCAGGGGTACGAGGGCAGCTGGCCCAAGGACGTCGACAAGCTGATCCTGGCCAACCCCTCCCAGGTCCCGGTGCCGGCCGACCCCGGGTATGTGGTGCACCCGCCGATGGGCAAGTGGATCATCGGGCTCGGCGAGCTGATGTTCGGCTTCGATCCGTTCGGCTGGCGCTTCATGGTGGCCGTGCTCGGCACGCTCTCCGTACTGATGCTGTGCCGCATCGGCCGCCGGCTGTTCCGTTCGACGTTCCTGGGCTGTCTGGCGGGCGGGCTGCTCGCCGTCGACGGACTGCACTTCGTGATGAGCCGCACCGCCCTGCTCGACCTGGTGCTGATGTTCTTCGTGCTGGCCGCGTTCGGCTGTCTGCTGCTGGACAGGGACTGGGTGCGAAGGCGGTTCGCTGACGCGCTGCCGCTGGACGAGGAGGGGGTGCTGCGCCCGGACGCCGCCGTCGCGGGGGGCCTGCGTCTCGGCTGGCGGCCGTGGCGTATCGCCGCCGGTCTGATGCTGGGGCTCGCGTTCGCGACGAAGTGGAACGGCCTCTACATCCTGGCCGCGTTCGGTCTGCTCACCATCTTCTGGGACGTGGGCGCGCGGCGCACCGCCGGCGCCGTACGCCCGTATCTCGCCGTGCTCAAGCGCGACCTGCTGCCCGCCTTCGCCTCGACGGTCCCGGTCGCGATCGGCACCTACATCGCCTCGTGGACCGGCTGGATCGTCACCGACAAGGGCTACTTCCGGGACTGGGCCGCCACCCAGGGCCAGGGCGGGATGTGGTCCTGGCTGCCGGACTGGCTGCGCAGCCTGTGGCACTACGAGACCGAGGTCTACAGCTTCCACGTCAATCTGACCTCCGGGCACACCTACCAGTCCAACCCCTGGAGCTGGATCGTCCTGGGCCGTCCGGTCTCGTACTTCTACGAGGACCCGAGGGGCGGTACGGAGGGCTGTACGGCGGCCCCGGCGGACAAGTGCGCCCAGGAGGTCCTGGCGATCGGCACGCCCCTGCTCTGGTGGGCGGCGTGCTTCGCGCTGCTGTACGTGCTGTGGCGCTGGTTCTTCCGCCGCGACTGGCGCGCGGGCGCCATCGCCTGCGGGGTGGCGGCGGGCTGGGTGCCGTGGTTCTTCTACCAGGAACGCACGATCTTCCTCTTCTACGCGGTCGTCTTCGTCCCGTTCCTCTGTCTGGCGGTCTCGATGATGATCGGCGCGATGCTGGGCCCGGCGGGCTCGGACGAGAGACGCCGAACGATCGGCGCGGTCGGGGCGGGCGTGCTGGTGCTGCTGATCGTGTGGAACTTCATCTACTTCTGGCCGATCTTCACGGGCCAGACGATCCCGGTCGAAGGCTGGCAGGACCGGATGTGGCTCGACACCTGGGTGTAGAGCGTGGCGGCGACGCCTCAATCGGCGGACGGGACTGACAGGAGCCCGTCCGTCGCGTCGCGCAGTTCCAGCCAGCGGGAGTGGAGTCGCTCGTAGCGCGCCGCACGGGCGGCGTCCGGGTCGATCCTGCGTGGGGTGCCGATCAGGCGGGCCCGGATGGCGTCCAGGTCGGTGTCCAGTCCTGAGCCGATGAACGCCAGCGCCGCCGCGCCGAGCAGGGTCACGTCCGGCTCCGGGGAGATCAGGAGCGGCCGGGCGAGGATGTCGGCGCGCAGTCGTGCCACATGGACACTGCGCGACGAGCCGCCGGCCAGGGCGACCGGCAGGCCGCCCGAGGGGTCCAGGCGGTCCATTCCCTCGCGGACCGTGAAGGCCGCCGCCTCCTGCGCGGCTCGCAGCAGGCAGGCCGGGTCGTGGTCGGGACGCTGACCGAGCACCGCCCCGCGGGTGCCGGACCGCCAGGTCGGGAAGCGCGCGCCCGTCATGCCGGGCAGGACGGTGAGCCCGTTCGCACCCGGCGGCACCGCGGCGAGTTCTTCGTCCGTGACGGTGCCGACCAGGGAGCGCCACCGGGCGACAGCGCCCCCGGTGAGTCCGGTCGCCCCGCCGGCGACAAATCGGCCGGGCAGGACGGAAGGGTTGAGTACGGCGCCCTCCGGTACGTCATCGGGGCCCGGGAGCAGCCTGCCGATGACGTCGGTGGTGCCCGCGACGTCGGCGATGACGTCGTCGGCTCCGCCCAGGAGCAGACCGATGCCGACGGATCCGTCCGGGCCTCCGGCAATCACCGGAAGTCCCGTGGGCAGGCCGGTGGCCGCCGCGGCCTCTCCGCCGAGGGCGCCGACCACCGATGTCGGTTCCGACTGCGGCGGCAGCAGTACGGGGTCGAGACCGGCCTCGGCGAGCAGGCCGGTGTTCCACCGGCGGCGGCGTACGTCGGAGGCCAGCGTGTAGGCGGCGCTGATCGTGTCGCAGGTGAGCCGTCCGGTGAGCCCGGCGACGAGGAAGTCCTTGGGCGACAGCACGGCGTGCACCCGCGAGGCGAGTTCGGGCTCCATGCCCATCAGATGGGCGAGGGCACCGCCCGTCAGCGCCGGACGGCCCGCCGCGCGCAGCAGCCGCCGCACCGTCGCGTCGCCGAGCGCCGCGAGCCGTGCGACGCCCTGGCTGTCGGCCCAGCCGCCGCCGCGGCCGATGGGCCGCAGAGCGGAGTCGACGGCGACCGTGCCGATGTGGGCGGCGATGGCGAGCGCCGAGGGCGGCCGTCCGCCGGAGACCCCCGCCAGCGCGGCCCGTACGTCCCGCTCCAGTTCGCCGGCGTCGAAGGTGTCGCCGCCGAGTCCTGAGGTGCGGGCGGTCCGCCGCTGGGCGACGACCTGTCCCCCCGTGTCGATCGCGACGGCCCGCACGGCCGATGTGCCGACATCGACCGCGACGACGTGTGCGCTCATTCGGCGTCGATCCTCAGCAGGAAGGGGAATCCGGGCAGCGTCCAGCTCGTGGTGAACTCGACGATCTCGCCGCGCGACCCGTAGGTCGTACGGCGTACCACCAGTGCGGCCCCGCCGGGTTCGGTGCCGAGCAGGTCCGCCTGTTCGGGGTTGAGCAAAGTGGCTGTCATGGACTGGTCGGCGTGGCGCAGTTCGACACCGAAGCGTTCGGTCAGGGTGCGGTAGAGGGAGCCGTCGAGCAGCGGATCCCGGCACAGTGACGGCGCCACGGAGTAGGGGATCCAGGCGTCCTGGAGCGCGGCGGGCGAGCCGTCGACGAGACGTACGCGGGTGAGCCGGTTCACCGTGTCGTCAGCCGTGCCGCCGAGGACTTCGGTCACCTCGGCGGGCGCGGTCGTGGTCTCGCAGTGGATCAGCCTGGTGGACGGCTCACCGCCCGTGCCCTCGATCTCCTCGGCGAAGGAACGCAGCCGGTTGAGCCGCCGTCCGCGATCGCCGTGGCCGCTGACGAATGTGCCGCTGCCCTGCCGCCGTACGACGAACCGCTCCGAGTCGAGCAGGTCCAGAGCCTGCCGCACGGTCATCCGGCTCACCCCGTACTGTCTGGCCAGGTCCGTCTCGCTGGGCAAGCGCGCCGAGGGGGCCAGGGCGCCGGACCGGATCCGGGAGACGAGGTCGTCGTAGATCACCTGATACCTGGGTGCGCGCGCCATGATCAGATGGCTCCCGACCCGCGCAGTTGGGCCATGTCCTGGGCGGACAGCCCGAGGATGCCCCCGTAGACGTGACTGTTGTCCTCGCCGACCCGAGGTGGCGCCTTGCGGACCATGGGTGGGGTCTTCTCCATCTTGATCGGATTGCCGGGCATCCGGATGTTACCGAGTTCGGGATGCTCCGATTCAACGATCATGTCACGGGCGGCGATCTGCGGTGACTCGGCCACTTCCGCGACCGACGCGACCTTGGCGTAGGGCACGCCTGCCTCGTCGAGGGCCCGCGCGATGGCCTCCCTCGTACGGCCGGCCACCCATGCGCCGATCTCGCCCTCCAGGAACTCCTGGTGCGTCATCCGCCCTTCGACATGGGCGAAGCGCGGGTCCTCGGCGAGATCCGGCCGGCCTATGACGGCGCAGAGCTTCGGGAACAGCGAGGCGGTGCCCGCCTGGATGTAGATGGATCCGTCAACTGCCTCGTAGACGTTGACCGGTGCCGTCAGCAGATCGCGTGAGCCGCTGCGCGGCATGTCCTGGCCGAGCATGAGCTGGGACATGAGGCGGATGCCGAGCGCGGAGAACATCGTGTCGAAGGACGCGATGTCCACGAGCTGGCCCTCGCCGGTCCGCTCGCGGTGCAGTATCGCCAACAGGGCCCCGATCGCGCCCTGGTAGCCGGTGGTGTAGTCGGCGATGTAGGTGCCGCTGAGGGTCGGCTTGCCGTCCGGTTCACCGGTCATGTCCATCAGCCCCGATGACGCCTGCGAGATGGCGTCGAACAGGGCGCGGCGCGAGTCCGGACCGGTCTGGCCGAAGCCGGAGATCGACACCAGGATGATGTCGGGGTTGAGCTCCTTCATCCGCTCGTAGCCGATGCCCATCTTCTCGATCGTGCCCGGCCGGTAGTTCTCCACGACGACGTCCGCCCAGGCGATCAGCCGCTCCAGGATTCCGAGCGCCTCGGGGTGACGGGTGTCCAGGGAGGCGTCGTACTTGTTCCGGTGGTAGAGGAACATGTAGACGCTCTCGTCCCGGTGGTACGGGCCGTGGTGCCGGGAGTCCTCGCCGCCCGGCCGCTCGATCTTGACCACCTCGGCTCCGAAGTCGGCCAGGATCTGCGCGCAGAGCGGACCCGCGATGAACCGCGAGAGGTCGAGGACCTTCACTCCGTCGAGGGGTGCCGGATTCGATGCCGGATTCGATGCCGGGTTCGGCACCGCGTCCGCGTCCGCGTTCGGCTGCGGATCCGGTGCCGGGTTCGCGTTCGACATTGCCGCTGTCACCTGCTTCCTGCTCCTACTTCTTCGGCGCCACGAACGACGGGAACGTCCAGGCGTTGGCGGCACGGTCGATCGGTACGTCGAGTATCACCGGCGTACCGGCCGCGAAGGCGTCGGCGACCCGTTGCCGCAGCGCGGCCAGGCCGGTGACGACCTCGCCCTCCACTCCCATCGCGCGCGCCACCATGCCGAAGTCGACCGTTCCGAAGTCGACGCCCGTGGTGCGGCCGTCGAAGTGCAGCTCCTGCTCCTGGCGGATGTTGCCGTAGCTGGAGTCGTTGAGAACCACGACGCAGACATTGCCGCCGACGCGTGCGAGCGTCTCGATCTCGCCCATGCTCATACCGAGGGAGCCGTCGCCGATCAGCGCGAGCACGGGGCGCGCCGGGTCGATCAGCGACGCCGCGATCGCCGACGGCAGCGCGAAGCCCATGTTCCCGAAGCCGACGGGCTTGATGTAGCTGTTGGGCCGCCGGATCTCCCAGAGGAACGACCAGACTCCCGGGTTGCCGGCGTCCGGGATCAGCAGCGTCTCATCGGGCGCGACCTCGCGCAGGGTGCGGACGATGTCGGCCGGGGACAGCGGGCCTTCGGCGGCGGTGTCCGTCACCTCGGAGGCCCGCCACCAGTCGGTGCGCGCCTTGTCGAGCGAGCTGAGCCACTCCGCGCGTCCGGCCTTCGCGTCGGCCGCGTGCCCGGCGGTCGCGGTGACCAGGTCGCGGGCGAAGGAGCCGAGGTCGCCGACCACGCCCTGGGTGATCTCGGAGTAGTAGCGCCCGATCATGGCCGGCTCGACGTCGACCTGGATCACCTCGGGGAGTTCACGCCGCCAGCGGGTGGTCGACACGGCGTTGAGGCTGTTGCCGAGCGCGAGTACGAGATCGGCGTCGCCGAGGACCTCGCCGGAGAGCGTGGTGCCCATACGGCTGACGGCCCCGAACACCAGCGGATGTGTGGTCGGTACGGACCCGATGCCGTTGAAGGTGGTCACGACCGGGATTCCGAGCGCGTCGGCGAGCGCCAGTACGTCCTCGCTCGCCCTCGCGCGGTTGCCGCCGTTGCCGAGCCAGATGACCGGCCGTTCGGCGCGCAGCACCCGTTCGGCGACCCTGGCCAGCGCGACGGGGTTGGCGGACGGCCGCTCGGTGACCCACGCGCGGCTCGGGTGGACGGCGGGAACCACCGGCGGGTCCGTCACCCGGCCCTCGATGGTGTCGCGGGCGAAGTCGAGATGGACGGGGCCGGGGTTGCCGGTGAGGGCGTTGACGTACGCCTCCTCCATCGCCTGCTTGATGGACGAGCTGTGTGCCACCAGCCGGGAGTACTTGACCAGGGGCTTGAGCAGTTCGACGTGGTCGGCGTTCTGGGCGTCGTCCTTGTGGATGTTCTCGCCGTTGTTGTTGCACGTGAGGACGAATCCGGGGCTGGAGTCGCGGTAGGCGCCCCCGACGCCGGTGAGCAGGTTGGTGGCGCCTGGCCCGGTCGTGGAGATGCAGGCGGCCGGGGTGCCGGTGAGCCTGCCGTAGGCGTCCATCATCACGGCCGCGGCGTTCTCGTGCCGGGTGTGGACGAGTTGGATACCGGGGGTGTCGATGATCGCGTCGGTGATGGCGAGGGTCTGGCCGCCCACGACGCCGAAGACGTACTCGACGCCGAGGGAGGTCAGAAGGTCGACGACGACCTGGCCGCCGGTCTTGGAAGTGCTCATCTGCGAAGATCCCGTTTTCTGTGTCGGTGCGGTGGTGCGGTCAGGAAGGGGGTGAGTCAGGACGGAGGGATGGTCACGGCCGCCCAACCGGCCGTGAGGAGACGGTTGTCGGCGTCGCGGCGTACCCAGACCTCCAGTTCGACGCGGAGACCGTCGTCGACCGGGGTGACAGCGGTGACGACGCCGGTGGATGTGAACGGCTCGAACACCTCCAGCGGAGCAAGGAACTTGACCCGCAGCCAGCCGGTGGTGAGGAACGAAGGACCGGCTCGGAGGGTGAGCAACTGGGCCAGCACGCCGAACTGTTGCTGCCCCTGCACGATCGGCACCGGCAGCCCGCCGGCGCGGGCCACGCCGATGTCGTTGTGGATGTTGCGCACGTACTCACCGACGCGGCTGAAGACCGCGGCCTGCTCGGCGGTCACCGTCTTGCGCAGCGGCGCGAGTACGTCACCGGGGCGTACGTCCGGCCCCAGCGTGCGAGAGGTCCGCGCGCCCTCCGGGACCTCGCCGGTGACGCGGCGTTCGGGCGCCGCCGATCCGCGTCCGCCGATGGCCCCGGGGTCGGTCCTGAGGATCTCGACCCCGCGATGACGGACGACGCTGCGCCCGTCCTCGCCCGTGGCGGTGGCCTCCATCACCACGTAGCCCTCGCCGCGGCGCCGGTAGGCCTCGGTGTACGTACCGCTGAGGGTCACGACCTCGTCCAGGACAGCCGGGCTGTCGAACCACATCTGTTCCTCGGTGTGGTATCCGACGACCTGGCTGGCCGCGTAGACGAGTGTGAAGAGTTGTACGAGGTCGTTGCCCAGGAGCGCCGCGTGCCCGACACGCTCCCCGCCGAACGGACTCTCCGTCAGATGCCAGGGGGAATGGTCGTCGTGGGTGAACGCGTACCGTTTGATCTTGTGGTCGTCGACGACGACCCGCACGGTGCCCAGCTCCTCGGGAATGTCGAGGTTCTCGAACTCCGGCTCCTTGAGCCCCTCTTCGAGCCTGTCGGTCGCGCCCGCGCGGCGCGGGTCGGTCAGGTCCCGCCATGGACGGGGATCAGGTTCCGTCATCGTGCCTTCTCCGTCTCGTCACCGACACGTGTCATGTCGATCCGGTTGGTCTCGGGGGCCAGGTACGCGCACAGCAGTCCGACGAGCAGGGCCGCGACGGTGATGGCGGCGATGGGCCAGGGGTCTCCGCCGGTCGCCGCGAGCAGGGCGGTCGAGGCGAGCGGCCACAGTCCGATGAGGACGCTGGGTATCTGCGCCGCCAGTGAGATGCCCGTGTAGCGCACCTTCGTACTGAACAGCTCGGCGAAGAAGGCCGGTTCGACGCCGTAGACGGCGCCCACACCGATCGCGTACGCCACGGCGTAGGCCACGTACATCAGCACCAGGGCGTCGGCGTCCAGGACCCAGAAGAAGGGGAAGGTGACGACCACGCCCACGAGTGAGCCGATGATGAAGACCGTGCGCCGGCCGATGCGGTCGGACAGCTTCCCGAAGAAGTAGTAGGTGTAGATGGCGAGCGCGGCGGCGATGCTGCTCGCGACGAGGACATGGGTGCGCGGGATGTCGGTGTAGTTCTCGGCGAACGTCAGGCCGATGGTGAGGATGATGTAGCCGAAGACGGCCTCGCCAAGGCGCATGCCCATGGCCAGGAGCAGGGGCCTGCGGAACCGTTTGAAGAGTTCGGCGATCGGCATGCGCTCCTGGGCCTGTTCCTCGGCCGGGTGCTTCTCCAGCTCTTCCTGGGCGGCCTGGAAGGCGGGTGTCTCGGTGAGCTTGAACCGGATGAACAGGCCGACGGCGATGAGTACGGCACTGAGCAGGAACGGCACGCGCCAGCCCCAGCTCATCAGCGCGTCGTCGGGCAGCGTGGACACGATCGCGAAGATGCCCGTGGAGAGCACGAGCCCCACCGCGTTGCCGATCTGCGGGAAGCTGCCGTAGGCGCCGCGTTTGTGTGCCGGGGCGTACTCGACGGCGACCAGTGAGGCGCCTCCCCACTCGCCTCCCACGCCGAATCCCTGGATGAGCCGCAGCAGGACGAGCAGGATCGGCGCCCATATACCGATCTGGTCGGTGGTGGGCAGGAGGCCGATGAGGAAGGTCGAGATGCCCATCAGCATGAGCGTCGTGACCAGGGCGGCCTTCCGGCCGAACTTGTCGCCGAAGTGACCGAAGACCACCCCTCCGACGGGGCGGGCGAAGAAGCCGACACCGAAGACGGCGAACGCCGACAGGGTGCCGATGATCGGGTCGTCCTCGTTGGGGAAGAAGAGCTCCCCGAACACGAGCGCGGACGCGGTGCCGAAGATGAAGTAGTCGTACCACTCGACGGCGGTGCCGACGAGGCTGGCCACGGCGGCTCGTTTGGCGAGCTTGGTCCGTTCCTGCTCGGTGGTGGGCGGGGCGGTGGCTGATTGCGCCATGGATGACTCCGTTGTCGATCTCACGGACCTGCGGGGACGGGGGTGCGGGGGGCGGGTGGGGCGGGTTACGGCGGGTCAGACCAGGCGCGCGGGGCGCCGGTGGTCGGTGTCCACCAGGGCTGACGCCCACCCGAGAGCGGTACGGGTGCCGTCGGCCTTGTCGACCCAGACCTCCAGTTCGAGCCGGTCGCCGGTGACACCGGCGACGGCGCCGCCGGCGATGAGTTCGTCGCCGACGAAGGCGGGGGAGACGAAGCGGAGGTCGAGTTCGCCCGAGGTGAAGAACGTCTTGCCGAACACGTCGATCAGGTTGGCGATGATGAAACCGGTCTGCTGCTGGGCCTGGACGATCGTGCGGTCCAGGCCGGAAGCGGCGGCCTTCTCGGGGGCCGTGTGCACATTGGCGTAACCGCGCCCGGCCCAGGAGAAGACCGACATCTGGTCCTGGGTGAAGACCGTTGTCCGCCGTGGCAGGGCGGCACGTGCGGGAGCGTCGAGGCGGGCCCGGTCCAGGGCGGGGACGGCGGTGTCCACCGTGCCGAGCACGGTGCGTGACCGGACGTCGCCCGCTGTCCGGTTCTGCCCGGTGATCTCACCGGCGACCGTCCGCATGATCTCTTTGCCGGTGTGGCGTACCAGGAGCCGTCCGTCGGCGCCGTGTGCCTCCGCCTCCAGGACGACATAACCCTGGCCCCGGCGCTCGTACTTCCGCGTGTAGCCGCCCTCGATCGTGACCGTCTCACCCACCTCGACCGGCGAGTGGAAGGTCAGATGCTCGTGTGTGTGAAGACCCTGGGCGGTGTTGCCGTCGTACTTCTCGTAGAAGAGGAACAGCAGGTCGTTGGCGAGTACGAGGGGGTGTCCCACGGGGCCGCCGAACGGGGAGTCCTCGAAGTACCAGGACCCGAAGTCGTCCTCGCTGTAGGCGTGGTCGAGGACCTTGCGCCGGTCCACGGTCACGGTGACCGGGCCCATCGGCTCGGGAATCTCGACCAGCTCGTAGCGAGCTTCTTTCAGACGCGGTGTCCGCGACTCCATGATCACCTCCGAGTCGGAGCCCAGTGGGCTCTATTAGGTCTAGACGACTAGTCCTTACGCTATGTTCGCGGAATCCGCCGTGTCAACGGTCGTGCAGAGGGTCGCGCCAACGGGTCCGCGCGGGATTCCGTACGGGATCCGCACGGCTCGACCGCCCGCCGGCGGCCCCTCGTCGCGGTCCGATAACGGGCTCCTCCACGTTCACCGGCGTCCCGTAGAGTGCGAAACAATTGCCCCTTGAACACGTTCAAACGTGGTGGGGGCGCTCCTGGGGGAGGGGACCGCGCTCATGCGCAGTGGAACGAAGGTCGCGATCGTCGGCGGCGTGTTCGTCGTCGTCGCCGGCGGCATCGGGTACGGGGCGTACAACGTCATCAGCGGTGTCGACGGGGGAAACACCGGCACCCGGTCCACGTCAGCCGAGGTGAAGACCGGGCCGCCGAGCGCGGAGGAGATCAAGAACACCGCCGATGAGTTCCTCGCCGCGTGGGCGGACGGCAAGGACCCCGAGCTCGCGGCCACGTACACGAACAACGCCGCCGCCGCGAAGGACGCGGTCGCCGGCTACAGCGAGCAGGCGCACATCACCGACGCCGTGATCACTCCGGGGAAGGCGACAGGCGCGAAGGTGCCCTTCACCGTCGAGGCGACCGTGACGTACAAGGGGCTGAGCAAGCCCCTGTCGTACGCCTCCGAGCTGACCGTCGTGCGTGGGGTGACCACCGGGAAGCCGCTGGTCGACTGGGCGCCGACCGTCATTCATCCGAAACTGACGAAGAACAGCAGCCTGATGACCGGCGAGGCGCCGACGCCGCCGATCAAGGCGGTCGACCGCGACGGGACCGAGCTGACGGCCGAGAAGTACCCCTCGCTGGCGCCGGTGCTCGACCAGTTGCGGGACAAGTACGGCGAGAAGGCGGGCGGCGAGTCCGGTGTCGAGACCTGGATCCAGACCGACGGCGAGAGCGCGGGCGGCGGCGCGAGCGGCGGGGACAGCGCTCCGCGCAAGACGCTGCTGACGCTCTCCAAGGGCAAGAGCGGCGAGCTGACGACGACGCTCGACGCGAAGGTGCAGGCGGCGGCCGAGCAGGCCGTGAAGAAGTTCGACGAGGCGTCCGTCGCGGCCGTGAGGCCGAGCACCGGCGAAATAGTCGCCGTCGCCAACAACCGTAAGGACGGCTTCAACGCGGCGATGCTCGGCAAGCAGGCGCCGGGCTCGACGATGAAGATCGTGACGGCGGCGATGCTGCTGGAGAAGGGCCTGGTCGGCGCGGACCGGCCGGCCGAGTGCCCGAAGACCGTGCTCTACCAGGGCACTTCGTTCCACAACCTGGACAACTTCGATATCCAGGGCGGCACTTTCACCCAGAGCTTCGCCCGGTCCTGCAACACCGCCTTCATCAAGCTGATCGACGACACGAAGGACGACCACGCGCTGCCCGCGGAGGCGCGGGAGGTCTTCGGTCTCGGGCTGAACTGGCAGACCGGTGTCGCGTCGGCCGACGGCAGCGTGCCGGAGTCGGACGGGGGCGGGGCCGCGGCGCAGTACATCGGCCAGGGCACGGTCCAGATGAACGTGCTGAACATCGCGTCCGTCACGGCCACCACGAAGGACGGCACCTTCCGCCAGCCGATCATCGTCCCGCGCGATCTCGACGACCGCGAACTGGCCGTCGCCGAGCGGCAGTTGCCCGGCTCGGTGGGGCAGCAGCTGCGCGACATGATGCGGGAGACCGCCTCGTGGGGCACCGGCAAGGCGGCGATGGCCGGGCTCGGCGGTGACAAGGGCGCGAAGACGGGGTCCGCCGAGGTGGACGGGCAGGCGACGTCGAACAGCTGGTTCACCGGCTTCCAGGACGACCTGGCAGTCGCGGCGAGCGTGGAGTCGGGCGGACACGGCGGTGACGCGGCGGGGCCGGTGGTCGCCGCGGTACTCGCGGCGGGGTGAGCGGGCGGGCCCGGGGGCCGCGGGCGGGGCAGGCCCGGCCCTGTGCTCAGCCCAACGCCGGTGCGCGGTACGGCCGGAAGAACGCGCGCAGTTCCTCCGCGTACAGCTCGGGCTCCTCGAACGCCGCGAAGTGACCGCCGCGCGGAGGCTCGGTCACCCGCACGACGTTCGCCGTGCGTTCGAGCCACGCGCGCGGCGGGCGGACGATGTCGCCGGGGAAGAGCGAGAAGCCTGACGGCACCTCGACCCGGCGGGCGAGCTGAGCGGGTGGGATCGCGGCGTTCGCGCCGTACATACGCATCGAGGAGCCGATCGTCCCCGTGAGCCAGTAGAGCGTGACGTTCGTGAGGATCTCGTCCTTGGTGAAGCTCCGCTCGACATGGCCGTCGCAGTCGCTCCACGCCCGCATCTTCTCCACGATCCACGCGGCGAGCCCAGCCGGTGAGTCGGTGAGCCCGAAGGCGGCCGTCTGCGGTTTCGTACGGTGCATGGCGGCGTACGCGCCCTCCTTCGCGCCCCACGCCGCGGCGCTGTCGAGCCAGGCGCGCTCCTCGGGGGCGAGGTCCGCCGGGTCGCCGCCGAAGATGGGCACCCCCGCGTCCGAACGGTGCACGGCCACGATCCGCTCCGGGTGGTCGAGCGCCAGATAGCGGCTCACATGGCTGCCGATGTCACCGCCCGCCGCGCCGAACCGGTCGTAGCCGAGGACGCCCATGAGTTCCGCCCACAGACCGGCGACGGCGATGGAGTCCAGGGGCGGTCCGGCGGGACGGTCGGAGTACCCGTAGCCCGGCATGTCGGGCACGACCACGTCGAACGCGTCGGCGGGATCGGCGCCGTGCGCGCCGGGGTCCGTCAGGAGCGGGATGACCTTCGCGTACCGCCAGAACGAGTCCGGCCAGCCGTGGCTGAGGACCAGCGGCAGCACGGGCCCGGCCGTCTCGTCGGCCCGCACATGCGCGAAGTGGACGCCGAGGCCGCCGAGTTGGACCCGGTAGCGGGGGGAGCGGGCGAGGGCCGCCTCCTGCGCGGGCCAGTCGAAACCGTCCGCCCAGTAGGCGACGAGCTCACGGAGGTAGTCGAGGTCGGTGCCGAGCGACCAGCCGGCGTCCTCGGGCGCGTCGGGCCAGCGCGTCGCGCGCAGCCGCGCGCGGAGGTCCTCCAGGGCGGCGGCGGAGGTCCGCGCGGTGAACGGCTCGGGGCGGGGCGAATGGTCCGGCATGGCCCGCATCCTAGGAGCGGGCCTGCCGGGACGGGGGCGACCCACGCCGCGACGTGTGGTGTCTCTCC